>NZ_JBHIRE010000012.1:0-55687 GCF_042196885.1 Bartonella sp. AA86SXKL
ACAGAACTGAATCTTCAAGGATTAAAAGCAAAGCTTGATAGCACTCAATACCATCTTGACCACTTATCACTTTATGCACCTGTTGATGGACGTATCGATGATTTAAGTATCCATACTTTGGGCGGCTTTGTAGAGGCTGGTAAAACTCTCATGCGCATTGTCCCTGGTGCCGGCGGACTCATTGTCGAAGCGTTTTTTGATAACAGCGATATCGGCTTTTTAGAAAAGGGCCAACGCGCTTACATCAAGTTTTCTGCCTTTCCGCCTGAACGTTTCGGTGTTATCCACGGTACAGTCGTTAATGTAGGCGCTACAGCACGCTATGATAAAGAAATTAATGGTGTCTACGCTGTTTTAATCAAAATTGACCAAGATCACATCACTTTGAATAACAAACAACTTAAATTTATCCCTGGCATGACTGTGACAACGGATGTCATTACCTCAAAACGGCGTCTCATTTCTTATTTCTTTGAACCTATTACCAAAGTTTTAGAACAATCTCTAAAGGAAAGATAAAGATTAATGTGTGTGCATAAAAATCCTTCATCATCATTCATAGACCCTCTTACAGCGTTAGGAGCTATGATGGTTTTAATGCTTACATCTCCCTTATACCGCCGCTGGCGAATTTGGGATATCGAACGCAACATAGGACCCGCCTTACAGACTGGGCAATATAAACTCTATAAAAATGAACGTGGAGAATTTTGTGCCTTTATCACTTGGGCTTTTTTAGATGAGAAAAATCATCAATCTATGCTTAAAAAGGGAGAATTTTTACCCGATGTCAATTGGCAGAATGGAAAATACGTATGGTTTATTGATTGTGTAGCACCCTATGGCCATACTGCTCATATTGTACGCGATATGCAACGAAATATATTTCCTGATCAGCGTTATTGTTATGCTGTACGACGTAATGAAGATGGTGGAATACGAAAAATTGCACGCTGGTGTTGCTATAGAGCGCAAAATCCAGCCAAATAGTTTTTCTAAAGCAAGTGCGCATAAATCATTTATTCCCCTCTTATAAAAAATAAGCTTTTAAAAGAGTTCTTTAAGCGATAGCTATATTAAAAGAAAACTTTACCATTATTTAGAGCTGCCCCGCTACAAATAGGTGTTTTTCAACTTACCAGACTTTCTATGAATAGCAATAGATGGTTAAGGGGGCTAATTCACTCTCAAGCTGAACTTTGATTAACTAATTTCACTAATATTGGCTGGGGTACCTGGATTCGAACCAGGGAATGCCGGTACCAAAAACCGGTGCCTTACCGCTTGGCTATACCCCAAAAAAACACGCTTTATAGCAACTCTTGCACTTTATAGCGATTCCTGTGATTGGACGCAATATCTGAAAATCAAAGACTTTACTTTTTTATCATAAAATTTCTGAGTTTTGTATGGCATTGCCATCGATACAAATTCGTAGCAGAAACTGATATACAGTTGTGATTTTAACATAAGAAAAAACCATTTATCCATCAATTATTTTGCTCTTTGTATTGATTTTCTAGGAACAGAAAATGAAAATCTTGCAGTTTACTCATGTATCTAATAAATTTGCATATGATTTACTTTTCTTGATATATTAAAATCCCATCTTGCTCAATTTAAGAAAAAAGCTGTCACCACATTGGCAATCGGTAAGTGTATAATAGTGCTGCTGTGCTCTGGCAACACATTGATTTATAATAATAAATCATCCTTTTTCAACTTGAATCATAACTCCGAATATAGTAAGATTTTCTCATCACAAACCCTCTCAGATTGAATCAATTAATATCACTTGCTTGCACGTCAAAAGCGGGGCTAGTGTGTGGGTAAAAATTGTACAAGAAAGGAGTAAAAATGGTTCTTATGAATCGTCTTAATGCAAGGGCTGTCGCAACATTGGGGCTGGCAAATATAATGATGGTGCCGGCTTGCTTCTTCATAAGCGTAAAGATGGTGGTGCTCAATGGCTTTATCGTTATACCATTCATGGTCGGCGCCGCGAAATGGGCTTGGGTGCATTAAGACATGTTTCTTAAAAAAAAGCCCGTGAATTAGCAAATCAATGGCGTTCTGTTTTGCATGAGGGGCGTGATCCCATTAAAGAACGTGAGAAACAAAAGCGTGAGGCAATAAGTAATCTCCATTACCTAAAAGACATTGCCTTAGATGCTTTTGAAAGTCGTAAAGCTGAATTAAAAGGAGATGGCAAGGCTGGGAATTGGTTTCTACCTTTACAACTTTATATTCTCCCCAAATTAGGCTGTATTCCTATTTCAGAAATTACACAAACAGAGATACGCAATGTTCTTGCTCCCATCTGGCATGCAAAAGCTGCAACCGCAGAGAAAGCAATAAATCGTCTTAATATTTGTCTCAAACATGCTGCTGCTTTGGGGCTGGATGTTGATTTACAAGCAACGATAAAAGCACGGGCTCTCTTAGGGAAACAACGCCATAAAGCACAAAATTTACCAGCAATGGACTGGAAAGATGTTCCTGCCTTTTATCAGTCACTCTGCAAAACAACAACAATGACACAACTGGCTTTGCGTTTGCTTATTCTTGCATTAAGCATAAAGATGGTAATGTCCACTAATTTTTACATTATATTATTCATGGGTAGCACCATAAAATAAAATCAAGCACATTGAAAAATATTTCCTAAAAAATAACACTTAATATTCTGTTGAAAACATTATGATACACCAATAAACTGGAAGAGTTTTGCAAAAATTAAAAACATTTTATATGGTATTTGAAAAAATAGAGATACAAAAACAAGGAATAATAACTATTTCCATTTACTTTTTATTCAAAAGATAATGATATTTATTACCCACTCATAGATGTAAAAAAATCTTCAGAAGCAATCTTTATGTAGACCAATACCCTTTTTGATTGATGAATATACATTTCCTAAAAGCTTCTTTTACAAAAAGAGAAACATTAAAACTATTTCATACAAACTAGGTATTCAACATTTGCTTTTAAATGCGGTAAATGGCAAATTAGACTTATGAAATAAGCTTAACAATTAGAATCGAGGAGATTTTTAAATGGCTTTTGAATTGCCCCCGTTGCCTTATGATTACGATGCCCTTTCGCCTTATATGTCACGCGAAACGCTTGAATATCATCATGATAAGCATCACCTTGCTTATCTTACCAACACCAATAATTTTGTGAAAGAGTTAGGCTTAGAAAATGAAAGCCTTGAAGATATTGTTAAAAAAAGTTTTGGAAAAAATATTGGTTTGTTTAATACTGCAGCGCAGTATTACAATCATAACCACTTTTGGCTTTGGATGAAAAAAAATGGTGGTGGCCAAAGACTTCCTGAAAAGTTAGCAAAAGCTATTGACGCTGATCTAGGTGGTTACGACAAATTCCGCGCTGATTTTATTGCTGCTGCTAGTGCCCAATTTGGTTCTGGATGGACGTGGGTTGCTGTTAAAGATGGCAAGCTTGAAATTATGAAAACGCCTAATGGTGAAAATCCCTTAGTGCACAATGCTCGCCCTATTTTGGGTGTCGATGTGTGGGAACATTCCTATTACATTGATTATCGCAATGCTCGACCGAAGTACCTCGAATCCTTTGTAGACCATTTAATTAATTGGGACTATGTTTTGGAACTTTATGAAGAATGTGAATTTTAAACTATCTAGATAACTTTTTAGTGTATGAAAGTCTCTATAATCCAATAAATTATCGGAGACTTTCATACAGAAGTATTATGGATTAGCAAAAGTCTTTTCCTGCTATCTTTAGAATATATGCATAGATATAGGCAACTTCTTCTAGCTTTGAAAAACGTCCAGCTGCACCAGCGTGCCCTGAATCCATATTAATACGTAATAAAACTGCATTATCGTCTGTTTTTAGGTCTCGTAATTTTGCCACCCATTTTGCAGGCTCCCAGTAAGTTACACGAGGATCTGTTAATCCTGCCATCACAAGTATAGGGGGATAGTTTTGAGCTTTGACATTATCGTAAGGGGAATAGGAAGCAATAAGCTTATAATCTTCTTCTGATTCAAGAGGATTCCCCCATTCGGCCCATTCTGGAGGTGTGAGTGGCAATGAAGCATCTAACATTGTCGCTAAGACATCAACAAAAGGCACATTCGCTACGATCCCAGCAAAATCCTGGGGAGCTATATTGGCAATGGCTCCCATCAACATCCCCCCTGCTGAACCACCATGAGCAATCAGCCGGTCGTGAGAAGTGAATTTATTGTTTACAAGGTAACGCCCACAAGCAATAAAATCTGTAAATGTATTGTGCTTAAAGAGATGCTTTCCTTTCTCATACCACTCTACTCCCTTTTCTTTTCCTCCGCGAATATGAGCAATCGCGTAAATAAAACCTCTGTTTACTAGAGAAAGTACATTACTATTGAAACTGGCAGGAATAGAGATCCCATAAGCACCATAACCGTAAAGCAGACAAGGCGCACCACCATCAAGGAGAGTGTTTTTGTGGTAAAAAAGTGAAATAGGAATCTTCTCACCATCGTCTGCTATTGCTGTAATCCGTCGTGTTACATATGCATCTTTATTATGCCCAGAGGGAATTATTTGCGTTTTTAAAAGCATTCGTTTACAATTTTTCATCTCATAATCAAACACTTGATCAGGTGTTGTCATAGATGAATAGGAAAAACGAATAGTTGGACTGTTATATTCTGCAACTCCTTGCAAACTTAAAGAATAAGCCTCTTCAGTAAAAGCAATGGAATTCACTTGTTTAGTGGTACGTTCCATCACTTTTATACGTGGAAGCCCCTCAAAACGTTCGATCCAGACAAGAAAATCTTGATAAGCATCATGGGATAATATTAGGCACCCAAGCTGATGTGGGACAAACTCAGACCAATTTTCTGATTGTGGAGATGTATATGGCGCTACCATAATTTTGAAATCTTTTGCATTATCTAAATTGGTCAGAATATAAAAGACATCACCACCCTCTGTAAGTGAATATTCAATACCTTTTTGTCGTTTCCGTACACATTGGGGAACAGTAAAAGGCGCCTCAGCAGGAATTAACCAGATCTCGGATGTTTCATGATCATGAATATTAATATAAATAACATCATTAAGCTTAGAACCGCTTACATCTAAGAAAAAACCTGGATTGTCTTCACGAAAAATAAGCTTATCTTGTGATTGATCTGTGTTTAATTGGTGATAATAGAGCTCTGAAGGTCGGTGGTTTTTATCCATCTTAGTATAGAAAAAACCTTCAGACCTAGCATCCCATACAATTTGACCAGATGTATCAGTAATTGTGTCCGTACAATCAGACAATGTCTCAAAATTACGAATTTTAGCTGTATAGAATTCTGATCCTTTGTCATCATAGGTCCATACCACATGTGTATGGTCAGGAGATTCTTGAACTGAACCAAATTTAAAATATTCTTTGCCTTCTGCCAAGACATCACCATTAAGGTACACGTTTTTTTCTCCGCCATTCCTTGGTGTCCGAAAATAATGTGGTTGTTGGCCTCCGGTAACATAAGAGAATCCGTAAGCAAAAGGGCCATGTTTTATAGGAACAGAACTATCATTCTCTTGGATCCTGTTTTTCATTTCGGTAAAAAGCAAATCTCGTAATGGTTTTGTATCAGCCATTTGAGCTGATTGATAAGCATTTTCTTTTTCAAGATAATGTCGAATATTGGGATCAAGACAGTTAGGATCTTTAAAAACATCTTGCCAGTTAGACGCACGTAGCCAATGATAGGGATCATCACGAAAAATACCATGATATATTTCCTTATGAGTGATTCTAGATGCTTTGGGAGGAATTGCAAAAGTGCGAGTCATACATAATCCTATATTAAAATATGTTAATAGCTTCGTTTATATGTTAGAATCACAATGATTGATGCAAGTGTAAAAACCTATAAGTTCTATTCACTTGCAAAAATAGCACCATGATAATTTTTAAAACTAATACCTTTCTGTTCATTACATATCACAGCTATTGTTTTCTAGGGATATAACACCACTTTTATAATGAAAGTGACTGGTAAAACAATTAAACTATTAGAAAAAGAATTGATTTTTTTTGAAACAGTATAATCGCATAATTTTACAGAAAGGAATAAATATATCTAAAATATTATTATTACTGTATAAAAAATAAAAATGTCCTATCTCCTTTTAATGAATAGTTTTATATTATAAATAATACTATTATGTCATATTTATAATATATCATGTTTTTTATTATTAAATTTTATAAATATAAATAATAAAAACAAATTTAAAACTTATTAAACATAAACTTACTAAACTATAAGTATTCAAAACAAAATATAATAATTTATATATTATATTTTTATAATTAGTAATTTTATTTTTACGTTCTCAAAAAAAATAAATAAATTTTATCATGTATTTTTTTATATTTGTGATGTATTATATATTATGTATGATATGTTATAGGGTAAAAATATATTTTAGCATGTAATAATTTCGTTTTTCTTATTGTATATTATGACAAAAAATAGGTATTTATTTGATTTTTTTGTGTTTTGGCAATTTTATAGAATAATTGAATTGACAAAAAAGATTTTTGTACAATATGAAACTCATGTGCATGAGATCTTTATATCATGAGTATATGCACTATATCTCGATTTTGAATTACTCAATTTTAAATTAAAGGAAACAAGAATGGAACATCGTGCAGTCTTAGAGACTGAAAGCAATTTAGTTATTACATTGGTTGCTGATATTGTTGCTGCCTACGTGAGTAATAATTCTATTCGACCGACTGAAGTGCCAAGTTTAATTGCTGATGTCCATGCTGCTTTTCGTAAAGCAGGGAATCTAGAGTTAACAGAAGTCGAAGTTGAAAAACAAAGGCCTGCCGTTAATCCGAAGCGTTCAGTATTTCCTGATTATCTCATTTGCCTTGAAGATGGAAAGAAGTTTAAATCTCTAAAGCGTCATCTCATGACACATTATGGAATGTTGCCAGAGGAATATCGTGAAAAATGGCAGTTAGATAGTTCTTACCCTATGGTGGCGCCTAATTATGCAAAAACACGATCGGCTTTGGCCAAAGAAATGGGGCTTGGACGCAAAAGCAAACGGAAAAAAACTAAATAATCTTATTTTGCGAAAAAATGGTTTCGTGCATAAAGTTGATTTTAGTATACATGTTTTGTGTGAAGCTTTTGTATATATAGCAATTTCTACCAAGGGGATTACATATAGCTTTCGTTACGAATCCGTTTAATCATTGATTTCAAACCATTTGATCGTTGTGGTGTAAGATTTTCATTTAAACCAAGTTTTTCAAAGAGCTCTTGAGCATCAGAATTGCGAATTTCAGAAGCTTTTTTGCCTGAATAAAAAGCAAGAAGTATGTAAATGAGTCCACGCACAATATGAGCATCGGAATCACCTTGAAACGTCAATATTGGATCTTTTGAGTTATTACGTGAAGATAGAAGCCACACTTGGCTAACACAACCAGGAACTTTGTGAGCATCGTTTCGAGCGCTTTCTGGAAAAGGTGGCAATTCATAGCCAAGCTCGATGACATAACGATAACGATCTTCCCAATTATCCAAAAGCGAAAAGTTCTCTATAATATTACCGATTGTTTCCGCCATTATTTTAGTCCTGTTTCGTTTGAATAATCATTCTTGAATACACTTATAAAAAATAAATATTTATTCTTCCTAACATAAATAACACGAAGAACGTTAAAAATCCTTATTTCAAGATAACATTGCATGGTTTTGTAAGAACTCTTGTATTTCGATTTTGTAAGAAACATTAGGGGAAGTCTCTGATATCATTTTTGTTTCCTAATATGTTCCCTAAATATTCATAAGCAGCTCTTGCACCGTAATATGCGCGCTCACCAAGTGAACTTAAAAAGGATTTTCCTACTTTGCAGGTTTTTATATTACGGTCACAAAATGCGCCTAAGTCATTTAAGGCTTCCTTAAAAGCAACAATCACATCGCTCGTTGTTGTCTCATTATTTTGGGGGCTAGAAGAATGATTACTGCTTGGATCTGCTACAAAAAATGAAATAATGACAAAAATAAAAAATAAAAAAAATGATAATTTGATTAAAAAACGTATCATGGACAATCAATGTACCGCAGTGGTAAATACAATAAAAGAAGCATTTTATACACTGTTGCTTTATAAACAATTTATAAAATGTGCTTTTTATAAAATTGAGTATTCATGTATTGGATCTATATCATTGGCTTTTTTATAAATATGGCACAATTCCGCTGTATAAAATGGGATACATTGTCTATTCAGTAAAAAATTAACATCAAAATTATACACTTACAAGCTGGTCATGTTAATGAACATACTATGATAAAAAATGAGAGAGATAATCGTGTGGTGTACATAATTATTTTAAATAATAGTCCACCATATTAGCTTAGTTGAAAAGGCTAAAAAGAGTAAAATTCTGTTATTCTGACTATAGTGTCGATAAAATATTTATATTATCTATAAAATTTTTACTGGAATGTTATGAAAATAGTCAACCTGTCAATAAAAACATCAAAAAAATAACTGCATCTCTTATGATTACATCTCAAGCCAGTTTTTTTTCTATAACATTGTAAACATCAATTTAATTGATACTTATGAAAATTATTTAATAGAAGGAATTTATACCAAAATATAATAATATTAAGAGATAATTATTATTACCAAACCGTTTATGGATAAGTAACCATCTATATGTAAATTATAAAGAATAGATAATGATTGTCATCTTTTTAGCGTTATAGGCAAATATTTTCAATTTTATTTTAAATAATAGGCAAACATATGCCCCAAAATGAAGAATAACGTGGCATTATTGTTTAGATAATTATATGTGATAATGCAGTTTGCAAATACCAAAATGATCTTGAATGCTAATCATTTGGTACTCTCTTTATACACATTAAAGATTTGTATAAAATAAAATGAATAAAAGTTGGTAAGAACTCTTGTTGATTTATCAACTTATAAATTGATATAATGAAGCCGCTCATTTTAGGAGTTTGAAAGGAAAAATCAATAATGTCAATGCATTTCTCTCTGGCTGGAAGTAAGAACTGATTTATATTCGTTTCCTAATTTATATTTGTTTCTTTGTAAAAAATAAACGCAACTGAAAATAAAAGTAATGGCAACAAAACGAAAGACATACCGAAAAAAAACTGTAAAACACCGTAAATACTACAGTAGTATTGTTATAACACTTCTTCTTATAACTTTTCATTTTATTTTTTGGAGTGCAAAAACTCTTTATTTCTATACACGAAAAAATACTTTATTTTTTGTTGGATTTCTTCTTTTTAGCATTAGTTTTTTATTTATTTCATTTAATGCTTTATTTTCGCAAATGACAACGCATCAAAATATTTTAACTCAAATGAAATTTTCCTCTGTTCAAAGTATAGGTAAGAGCTCTAATTTATCGGAAAAAGAAGAAAAATCACAAGAACTCTCCCGTGTAGCTTCTGTACATTCTCAAAGTCATAACCACACAAATTCACCTTTACCCTCTCAATCAGCAAGCATGCTGGAAAAGCAAAAAGAACTAGCAAAATTAGGATTTTATGATGGTCCATTAGATGGACTGGAAGGACCTAAAACACGCCGAGCCATCACTTTATGGAAACAGCAAACTGCTCAGAGAATGCAAAAGAATGTTCTATCTAATCCCGCAGCAGATGAAATCGCGATATTAATTAAGCAAAGCGAAATAGAAACAAACAATACAAAAAATATGACACACTTAAAAGAAGCTATTTTAGAGCCTTCTGTTGAAGATATTATACAAGTGCAAAAAGCTTTACATATTTTTGGGAATGAGGAGGTTATTGTCACAGGAATAGAAGATCAAAAGACGATAGAAGCCTTAAAACAGTTTCAAAAAATATTTGATCTTCCTGTAACAGGTAAAATTAATCACACAATTTTAATGAAAATGCGTGAAATTGGTTTATTAAATTGAAGCTAATCATAATAATCTCTTAATTTATAATGATAATTCATCTTTCGTTTGTTTAATGCTCCCCTCAAACATTCCTTCATCTCAAGCCCTCTTATATTCAATCAATCAGAATGGTTTTCTTACACATTACATATTGAGCCGTATAATTTGCTTCAAAAAAACCACAACCGATTGCAGAAAAAAGAATATTGCAAAATAGCAAACGCGCTTGTTCTAGCATTTTTATTGCCTCTGATGATAAAAGGACACGAAATTTTTGTAGTATCATGTAAACCTTTCATATTATCGAACCACGAATTGTCCATATATTATCGTCAATTTGATCTTTATAAATATGATGCAAAGAATTTGTGCAAACACCTGTAAGGATAAGTAGACATAAAGCTAGTTGTGTTATGGTTGTTGTTTTGCAAAGTGTCTGATAAAAAACCGGCACTTCTCTCTAATCTACTGCTGGAAAGTTATGTGTTTTATGACATTGTCTTCTTAAGAGAGCGTGTGCGTTTAGTATTGCCTATAAATCAACATCCAAACTTACCGCAGCAGTATGTTTGAAAAAAATGTTAAGACAGTTTAGTACTTCTCTCAGCTGTTATAGCTTTTATATGCCAAATGGAGGCAAGAATATTACGCATCTCTGTTTGTATAATCTCTTAAAACAGGAAAACAGCCTAATTTGGGAAAAATATGAAAAGTTAAGGTAAAAACCAGTTTTCATCTTTGTCATTTCCTTTTAATTCAGCTTTACGCCTTTCAAAGACATCTAAAGCAATATCTTTAAAATAACGGAAATTACCTATTGCCTCATGCTCTTACTTTATCACATGTCTTTTTGGTCTCACTCCCCCTCACCTAAAACAAAATGTCCCAAACGGAATATACTTGGATTGCCATTCACGGGCTTTCTTAAAAAACATCTCTAAAGCACCTAAAACCACTTCGCAACAACGCCCATGAATAATAATAGTAGTCCCACTGCACGCGCCGCGCATCATCTTTACGCTTGTGAAGAAGCAAGCCGGCACCATTACACACTGTACCTACCTTCAATTTGTGACAGCTCTTGACACTTGAGATGATTCATAAGAGGCATATCCTTGCTTTATTTTTTTATCTACAGACGCTCATCCCGCCTGTAACATACAAAAAACATGGTTTTGATTGATTCATTATAAAAGAAGTCGAAATAAGAAGATCTTATGATATTTACAGCTTTCATTCAATATGAGAAATAAAAAATTATCTTTATAAATCAATAGATTGTGTAACTTTGATATTCCTTTATAAATGTAAAGATGGGAGTGCATAATGGAGTTTATAAATTTTGGGAAGATTTTTATAAACTTACGGGGAGTTTTACATAATCCCCATTCCACGAATATCAATGTAAAATGGGGCATCCATTGAGAAATGTCTATCTCAAACAGCATGATGCGCAAAAAAAATGCATTTGTTTGGAGCATTCTATTTTGCGTGAGGAGCTCATTCCCCTATAAAAAAGCAAACGCGTAAATTGACTGCACAATAACACGTTTCTCTCTATCAAGAGGTTCGCCAATAAAAAGTGCATTAATAATACATCTTTGTCTATCCTGTGCTTTATATTTTCTCTCATAAACCTCTAAAAAAACACTTTCTCGCGTAACACAACTTATCGTGCATTTTAGAAGCATTTTTATTCCCTTTATTAAAGAAAATAAAAGAATATATAAAAATTTATTTCAGTAATAACGATACAACAAAAAATATTAACCCATTACATCCTTTTTGCTATTGCGGCCTGAGCTGCTGCTAAACGAGCAATTGGCACTCGAAAAGGAGAACACGAAACATAATCTAGGTTATTTTCTTCGCATAAAGCAATAGAGGCAGGATCGCCTCCATGTTCACCGCAAATTCCCAATTTTATTTTTGCACGCTTTGAGCGTCCACGCTGTGCAGCAATGGTAATAAGTTCCCCTACTCCATCACGGTCAATAGACACAAAAGGATCTTGCTCTAAAAGACCTTTTTGAAAATAGGTTGCCAAAAAAGGAGCTGCATCATCACGGGAAATCCCAAAAGTAGTTTGTGTCAAATCGTTTGTTCCAAATGAAAAAAATTCAGCAGTTTCAGCAATTTCATCTGCTCGAAGCGCCGCTCTTGGAAGTTCAATCATCGTCCCAACCATATATTGAATAGTGCTTCCCTTTTCTTTCATCACTTCCTCAGCAACCTGATCAATACGCGCTTTCACAAAATCGAGTTCAGATTTAAGCGCAACCAGTGGCACCATAATTTCAAGCATAACAGGAGATCCAGATTTTTGGGCAGCTTCTGCTGCTGCTTCAAAAATCGCCCGCGCTTGCATTTCTGCAATTTCAGGATAAGTAATAGCTAAACGGCATCCTCGTAATCCAAGCATAGGATTAAATTCGTGCAACTGCTGAGTGCGTTCAGCAAGCACTTCAGCAGAAACACCCATAGCTGTTGCAACATCAAGAATTTCTGCTTTCGTTTTAGGCAAAAATTCATGTAATGGTGGATCTAGCAAGCGGATAGTAACAGGTAAACCACACATAATTTCAAATAATTCACTAAAATCTGAACGCTGCATTGGCAAAAGCTTATCTAGTGCTTTACGACGACCACTTTCATCATGACTTAAAATCATTTCACGCATGGCAACGATACGTTCATCAGAAAAAAACATATGCTCCGTACGGCAAAGACCTATACCTTCAGCCCCAAAAGAGCGTCCCATACGGGCATCAGATGGTGTATCAGCATTAGCGCGAACTCTTATACGTCGCATCCCATCAGCCCATTCCATTAATTTTGCAAAGTCTCCGCAAAGCTGAGGCTGCAACATTGCAACTTTCCCTTTGAAAATTTCTCCACTTCCACCATCAATTGTGATAACATCACCTTTTTTTAGGCTTTCTCCTGAGGCAAACAACGTATTTGTGTTATAATCAATCCGCACACTGCCAGCACCAGAAATACATGGTTTTCCCATCCCCCGCGCAACAACAGCAGCGTGACTTGTCATACCGCCACGCGTTGTTAAAATTCCTTCTGCAGCATGCATACCATGAATATCTTCTGGACTTGTTTCTACCCGGACCAAAATAACTTTGCGACCTTCCGCCGACACAGTTTCTGCCTCTTCTGAAGTAAAAACAATTTCACCAGTTGCGGCTCCAGGAGAAGCAGGTAAACCACGTCCTATAACAAAACGTTCTGCTTTAGGATCAAGTGTTGGATGCAAAAGTTGGTCCAGCGACTTTGCATCAATACGCATCACAGCCTCTTCACGGTTTATTAACCCCTCCTCAACCATTTCAATTGCCGTCTTGAGAGCCGCACGAGCCGTGCGTTTTCCTGAACGAGTCTGAAGCATCCATAATTTACCTTTTTCAATGGTAAATTCGAGATCTTGCATATCCCGATAATGCTGCTCAAGCTTCTGCGCAATCTGACATAATTTCAAAAAAGCCTCAGGCATAATTTTTTCTAACGACGGTCTATTTGAACCAGCAACAATACGCGCACTTTCTGTAATATTTTGAGGCGTTCGAATGCCCGCCACAACATCTTCCCCTTGCGCATTAACTAAAAACTCACCATAAAGTTCTTTTTTCCCTGTCGATGGATTGCGTGTAAAAGCAACACCTGTTGCCGAATCTTCTCCCATGTTACCAAAAACCATAGCTTGCACATTAACTGCCGTTCCCCAACTTTCAGGAATGCTATGTAAACGGCGATAAGTAACTGCACGTGCTGTCATCCAACTTGAAAAAACGGCTCCAATTGCCCCCCATAACTGTTGTTCAGGATCTTGTGGAAAAGGGGTTCCTAATTTTTCTTCAACATAGGCTTTATAAGAAATAATAACATTCTTCCAATCATCTGCTGTCATTTCTGTATCAATAGTGTAACCATTGCATGCTTTTACTTCATCAAGAATCTCTTCAAAATACGAATGGTCTAGCCCCAAAACAACGTTAGAATACATTTGGATAAAACGCCGATAACTATCATAAGCAAAACGTTCATTATTGGCTTGTAAAGCAATTGCTTTTACAGTTTTATCATTCATGCCAAGGTTCAGCACTGTATCCATCATCCCTGGCATAGAAGCCCTAGCCCCTGAACGAACAGACAGCAAAAGTGGTCTTTGTTCATTCCCAAATTCACGTCCTGTTTGTTCAGCAACGTATCTTAGTGCTTGCTTAACAGATTCCTGTAGCTCTTCTGGATATGATTTGTCATGGGCATAATAAAAATTACAAACTTCTGTTGTCAGCGTAAATCCGGGTGGTACGGGCAAACCAAGATTACTCATTTCTGCCAAATTAGCCCCTTTACCTCCGAGAAGGTTACGCTCACTTGCACTTCCTTCTGCCTTTCCATCTCCAAAACTATAAACCCATTTTTTCACTGTACAAATCCTCCCATATCAGCTTCAAAACATCATTCAACCTAGGCTCACTTAAAAGCAATGATTTGATTCAAAATTGGCTCAACGATATCGCTTCATAAATGCATAATATTAATCCTTCCAAAAGAGATAATGACCAAAAGTATCACTATCCATCTTCTGGAAGATTAAGATTCAGTTTTTTAGAAAACTATCAATCACCGAAAAAAATTCTTCTACTTTCATGGCACCTTCATATTTACTACCATTAATAAAGAAAGTAGGTGTTGCTGTGACACCAAGCTCTTTACCGCGTTCAAAAGATGCATTTACTTCATCTAAAATGGACTGATTTTTCAAACACGCAGTAAAACTTTCATCTGTAAAACCAGCCATTAAGCCAATTTTCTTCAATGGTGTTAGAGCATTTTTTCCGAAAGCCCATTCATTTTGTTTTTGAAATAAAACTTCTATCAAAGGAAAATAGCGATCTTCCGGTGCACACCGTGCCAACATAAAACCTGCTGTTGCCCGAGGATCAAAAGCATATTCTCGGAAAATAAGTTTTACTTTTCCTGTTTTGATATATTTTTTACGAATTTGGGGAAGTATATCATTATAAAAATGCGCACAATGGGTACATGTCAACGAAGCATACTCAACAATGACGACTGGTGCATCCGCCTCTCCCTCAAAGCGATCCTTTACTTTACCCGATTGGAGAAGCTCTGCCATATCAACAGTCGCCACTGATTTGGGATCACGCGCTAAAGCAACTGTTACACTGTTTTGTACAATCGTTATGAAGAGAAAAATTATCCCGAAAGATAAAAAAGAACGATATTTTACCATAAATAATACTTTTCTGTTGTTATTAACGAATAGGAATCCTATGCTTTCTCATATATTAAAGAAAAATATATAAAATATCTTTCTATTTATTATTTTTTTCCAAAAAAATGCAACAGCCAAGTTGATAAAGTGCTTGGTGCAAACTTTTATCTTCAATTCCTTCAAGCATTTTTTCCACGTATTTTTTGTCTTGTTCACTCAAAGGCGGTTTTAGAGGCAAGTGATTCATAAAAACCGACATACTCCTTTGCTCAATCTTGATGCGATCAATAGCAATGTAGCCAAAAAATCCGTTAATTCTATGAAGTAATTCCTCTGTTTCATGCATCAATTTTAACGCAGCAAATCCTTCACATGCGACAACAAGTGTTGCTGGCTGAAAAACTTCATCTTGATCTGCACGACGTTTCCAAATAATTTTAAGCGGCATTGTATGTTCACTGATATCATAGCCCGCAATCTGTGGCCAATGTTCTATAAGCGCTACATTAAGCCCTGTCCGTTTGCGTAAAACTGGATCAAGTATTTTGTATACCGCCTCAGAAAGAGAATAAAAGATACGTTTTTTAAGTTGTTTTCTCATTTTTAGATCATTGTTCAAGCGCTTACTAAATTAAAATCATTTGTTTCATCTAAAAATTGTTGCCTCCTCAATTTATGAAATATCAACAAAATAAAAAGCCTTTTCTCACCAGAGCCTTGACAATAAAAGAGCAAAAAACATGAATTACAAAATAAATAATTTTTTCTTTTGCATTTTATATCTCCCTATGCTTGAAAGCAATCATGTATGAAATTTCTTCGCACCTCCTTGCTTGGTACGATCAAAATCACAGACATCTTCCATGGCGGATTACCCCCGAAAAGCAAAAACAAGGTATCCGTCCTGATCCTTATCAAGTTTGGCTTTCTGAAATCATGCTTCAACAAACAACCGTTGAAACAGTTAAGCCTTATTTTAAAAAGTTTCTAAAACTATGGCCTGATCTTTCCTCTTTAGCAAAAGCCTCCCAAGATGATATCATGAAAGCATGGGCTGGACTTGGTTATTATTCACGCGCACGTAATCTTAAAAAATGTGCGCGACAGCTTGTTGAAAACTACGCGGGACAATTTCCACAATCTGTAAAAGAATTGCGAACTCTAGCCGGTATTGGAGATTATACTGCCGCAGCCATTGCTGCGATTGCTTTTAACCACCCTGTAGCAGTGGTTGATGGTAATGTCGAACGTGTGGTAGCGCGACTTTTTGCTATCACTTCAATATTGCAAAAAGCAAAAGTTGAAATTAAAGAAAAAACACAAAAAATTACTGCTTTAAATCGTCCTGGTGACTTTGCTCAAGCAATGATGGATTTGGGAGCAACAATTTGTACTCCACGCAAACCATCTTGTTATACCTGCCCTCTTCAATGTTTATGCAAAGCAAAAAAGATGCAACAACCGGAGTCTTTTCCAGTTAAAGCCCCTAAAAAAGAACGCCCTTCAAAAACAGGTATTGCTTTTGTGGTCCTTAATAAAAAGAGACAAATTTATTTGGAAAAACGACAGACGCAAAAGCTCCTTGGTGGAATGACCCAAATTCCTAACAATATTGGCATAAACAACGAAAATGGGCTACAAAACGCACCCTTTACTGCCAATTGGCAATTCAAAGGACAAATTACGCATGTTTTTACTCACTTTTCTCTAAAACTTGATGTTTACTATACCGAAGATGTTCATGAAATGAATTGTGAAAATGGTTGGTGGTGTAACATTCAACATCTTGCCGAAGAAGCATTACCTACTGTTATGAAAAAAGCCATTTCCGTAGCACTTCCCAATTCTTTTAGATTTAAATAACCTTCCCTATTCATAAAAATGTTTTCTAATGGAGACTTTTGTATCTCTAGCGATCATTTATTAATCTGTAAAAGAAAAATTTTAAAAAATGAAATAACCAATTTTTTCTACAGACAAAAATTAAGGAGCGATAGAAACGCTTAGAAGCTTTAGATTTAAATTTCAGGATCTATCCTTTTTTCGCTTATGACGGAGCAAGTTAGCACCATCGTTATATTTACCAGCCCCCTCAACATCCCTTGGTACGTGAAACGGATTATAAGAGGTACTTTTTAATTCTTTCTTTAATAATTTTATTCACACGCCACCCCCGCTTATGACATGCAAGCAAGTAAATTTTATTGATTCAATATGAAACAGGTCTGAAATAAGAAAATTTGACGATATTCGGGGAGGACGTCAATATGAATAACGCTAAATTAGCTTGATAAACCAATACATCTTACGCACTTTACAGATGTACGTATTCAAAAACGCACTTAATTTTGAACTTCTGAATGAACCTTTTAATTCTGATATTTCATTTTTATAAGCTTATATTGAAATTTTACTGTTTTGGAACTAAAATCAGAACATAGAGTGAAAATTTCTCATTTTAATTTCTTCTAAAAGAAGCATAAAAATACTCGCTTGCCGCTTATAAGCGGATTAGTGTTTTAATAAAAAACATCTAAGAAAGGCAAAAACACCCTCCCGTCCATCTCAATCAAGATCAGGTACATTGATGATCACTCTAGAATGAAGCGATCAGCTTAGTTCATAAAACACCCGTTTTTAACATTTGTGAACGTATGATCATTCTTAAATGATCTATGGACTTCAACCGTCCATTTTCCTCATAATACCAAAAGGTCCAACCATTACAACTCTGCGAATCTTGAGCCTTTCTTCCCATTGCGTGAATTGAGCCCGCTTCACCACCATGCATAATCGTACCATCAGCTCTTACAATAGCAGATACTTGCTTCTTACGATCATACAGAACTTCTCCAGGATAGAGTAAACCTGCTTCAAGCAAACTGTTGAATGCTACGCGTGGTTCTGCTTTTTTTCTATCCAAAATCGCTAGTTCTGGTTGCGCTAAAGGTTGAACCGCTGCAATTCTCTCACATGCTGCATCGATGTAATCTTGCTCGCGTTCAATCCCAACAAAATCACGCCCTAAAAGCTTGGCAACAGCACCTGTTGTTCCCGAACCAAAAAACGGATCGAGAATAACATCTCCAGGTTTACTAGAAGCCATAATAATACGCGCTAATAACGCTTGCGGTTTTTGTGTTGGATGTAATTTACGCCCTGAATCATCCTTTAAACGTTCAGCTCCAGTGCAGAGAGGGAAAAGCCAATCTGAACGCATTTGTAGATCTTCATTTGCCGCTTTTAAGGCATCATAATTAAATGTGTACTTTTTATCTTTTTGATCTCGCACAGCCCAAATAAGCGTCTCATGAGCATTTTGAAAACGGCGCCCTCGAAAATTAGGCATCGGATTATTCTTGCGCCAAATAATATCATTAAGCATCCAAAAACCTAAATCTTGTAATGCCGTCCCAACTCGAAAAATATTATGGTAAGATCCGATAACCCAAAGTGTTCCGTTGGGTTTTAATACACGACGACAAGCAAGCAACCATGCACGAGTAAAAGCATCATAAGCAGCAAAACTCTCAAACTGATCCCATGCATCATCAACCGCATCAACAAGCGAATGATCTGGACGATATAAAGCTCCGTCCAATTGCAAATTATAGGGTGGATCCGCAAAAATCATATCAACGGAATGTTTTGGAAGTTTTTCTAGAACGGAAACACAATCTCCTTTAAAAATTTTATTGCGCCATGGCATCTGTGAGGGAGTACGAAGAAAATCTTTTTGAAGCTGAATAACTGTCATGAAAAACCCAACAAAATTAACTGAATTTGCCCTATAATCAACCAAAATAGTTTATAGGCCCGCATTACCAATCCATATTTACAAAATAGCGTAAACGTATCGTTAAAGTTCTACAAAATTGATAATTGTTTTTGTTTTTTTAAGTAAAAAAACTTTCATATGAATGAAACCTTATTTTTCTTTTTTTCAATGTACTGTTCCCATATCTTTTATTTCGTAAAAGAATTAAGAATCATTTTCAAAGCGTATTTTTATGAAATAAGATCCTCTCAATATCGTTTTCATGAAAGTTGTCCATCTCGTAACATGTAAAGGAATATCTTATGCCTCAGATAGATCTTATTATTTTTGATTGTGACGGAGTTCTCGTCGACTCTGAATATCTTGCAGCAAAAATTGGATCTCAATTGCTCAAACAAACAGGATATGAAATATCACCCGAAGAATTGAGTGAGCGTTTTGCAGGGCTTATTTTTCGCGATATTCTTAAACACGTTGAACAGGAAACAGAAAAACCAATTTCCGCTCATCTCATAGATCAGATGACTAATATTTTTCGTACACAAATAAAAACTAAATTACGGGCTATTGATGATGTAAGAGAAGCCATAGAAATTATTCAAACACGCTATCCCTACTGTATCTGCTCTAATGCAAAAAGCGTAGATATAAAAGAGATGCTCACCACGGTTGATCTCTATGACCTTTTTGAAGGTAAAATATTTTCAGCACCTGAAGTTGGAACAAAAAGAACGAAACCGGCCCCTGATGTTTTCCTTTTTGCCGCACAACAATTACAGGCAGAGCCCCAAAACACTATCGTTATAGAAGATTCCCTTCATGGTGTACACGCAGCCACAGCAGCAGGCATGCGTGTCATCGGCTTTACGGGAGGATCACATAGCTATCTTGGCCACTCTAATGCACTTGCAGAAGCTGGTGCAGAAACAGTTATCGCAAAACATGCTCATTTAGGAGAAGTCTTAGAAGCAATGGCAGTATGGAGGGATCTATTATAAAAAATCTCTTGAATATATTAGTTTGTAAACTCTTATGTAAGAAGCATTTTTACTCAAATGCCCTTCTCTTCTCGTTGCTTCTTTTATAATAACTTCAATAAATGCGTAATTCACGATACGGGTGAATTGCATTTCAATGTGAAGGAAAAAATATAGCACCTCGTTGAGCAATCAATAAGTCAGTTAACCATTGCACGCGCTTTAAAAAAGCAAACAACAGGGAGGAAAACTCATAAAAATCAAACCCTGCTTATCTATCTCAAATCCGATATCTCACTCCCAACCTCAGCAGCCCATCCTGATAAGTTATTATATTTTTCAAAAAAGGAATATGACGATGCCCTGCTCGATAAGATGTGAAAATTGCTAGCCTCTTCCATCTGATCAAAAAAATCACACACTATGGTAAAATTTTAGAGTATGTGCGTATTGGTCATGGAAAGCATATTAAAATTCGCGGAATCTATGGAATACAAGAGTTTATTGAAAACAACAAAAGCGTCCTTGTTGAGTTAGAAGAACTTATATTTACTCAATCCAAATCTCATAAACTTGTTGAAGGCTTATTTACTTTGCTGCTTAAACAGTATTTTAACAGCTTCAATCGGTACAACCTCCCTAAGATTACAAAAAACAAAAAGAATACATTCTTATAAAGATTTGCATTTTATAAAAAACATTTCATACCAAGTAATTTACAGACAATATATTGATTTATAATCATAATTTATCATTATTCAAATTAAGCAAAAAAAACGAATATTGTAAGATTCTCTCATTTCAAATCTGGATATGCTGAATTAAATAAATAAAGAAATAAAAATGCCTTTTAATGAATCATCTCAAAAGGCAAAAATTATAGCAACATTAGGAGCGAGAAAAGTGTATGGCAATGCCATCTTTCTTCTTTATAAACGTCAAAAATTCTGATGCCCTAAGAATTTTATATTATGGGGGCTTTATCATCATATCTATCATTGCAAAATAGGCTTGAGTACCTTGAGAACGGTTTCTTTAAAAAAGCACATAAATATGAAACATATAATCATGTTAAACAAGCGACAGAGATACCAATAGTTGCTTAAAATTTTCCGAAAGCACTTAATAGCCTTTTTAAATAAGCAATGAAATCAGACCTTTTCAAAAGTAATCCACTTTCTAAAAATAAAAGCGGCTTTTCAGTTTGGAAAAAAGAAAGTGTTGAAAATATTATCTAATGCTGATCTTTCGGCACTCATAAATATGTCTAAATTATATTCTTCTATACACCGCCTTCCATCATAGTAATATGCTGTTCACATTGGCGAGAAAAAGATAATATCATTTATCTCTATCCAATTCGAGCTCTACTTTATACTATGAGAAAATTGTACATTTTTTAGTATCTATAACATATTATTATCTATAAGATAAATGTATATATTTAATAGTAAATTAAGAATTATTATTCTGCTATCACGATGCACTTAAATAACCATTGAATAATAACTTAAATAATATCCATATAACACACATTATACAATAATGACTATCTATAATAAATACTATAAATAATAAAATTTTATCGTATCCTTTCATATTTTAATTGTTAATAATACTTTTATAACTACATCATAATTTTCATGTTTTCTATTATACTATCGATAATAAATAAATTTTTATATATTTAATATGTAAAAATTTTGATCACTTTTATTATCTATAAATGTATTTAAAAAATATATTAATATCGTTTTATAAAAATTATACGATAACCATATGTTGTTTTATATATAACACATAATAAAATATTGTATAAAGTTTTTAAAAAATATAATTTGTAATTATTACTGTTACTTTTTTACAATAACGTTTATAAAAATTATAGTTATATTTTTATATGTATTTTTATTATTGACTAAAAATACATATTGAACTATATGGCTTGTATATAGTGTGATATACATAAACATTATGTATATTTATTACATATATAACTTAAAAATATTTGAGGTAAATTTATGGTAAAAATATTTAAAAATTATATTTTAAGCATTTTTATAGCGAGCACTTTTTTTATTTCACAAACTGTAAATGTTAATGCAAACTATTTGAAAAACGATACTCCAAAAGAGGAACTTTCTGTTTTCCCAATGGAACAAGTAAAATATGCGAAATCCGATGTAGTTTCTACGACTGCTTTCTATGCTCCGTCTGTAAATTATCAAACAGAACATGGAACAATAGGTGAAGAAAAATTTGAAAAGGTCGTTGGGCCTATGACTATAGGAATGGGACTATTGTACGCTGGATATGCACTGAGTTTTATAGGATCGATAATAAGTTGGATAAAGGACATAGTATTGATGTTCAAATAATTCAACCTCGTCTATAACTCTAGAATAATAGCTTCATTATGAGTCAATAATTAATTGTAAATAATTACATAATGAAGCTTATTTTTCCATGAAATATAAATTTCGTAGATTACATCCAAATATCCAAAGTATAAATTTACGCATATATATTGAATATTATAAATATTTGAGGTAAATTATGATTAAATTATTTAAAAATCATATATTAAGTATTTTCATTATGTCTGCCTTTTCTCTTTCTCAGGTTGTAAATGTGCATGCAAACTCTTTACAAAATAGTACTCATCGTGAGAATATTTTTGTTTCTGCAATAGAGCAGAAAAGAAAGGATGTAGTCCATACTGTTTCTCTCTATAGACCTAGTCTAAATCGTGGAGTGGGTAATGAAGCTACTATTGAAGGAAAATTTGAAAAGGTTGTTGAACCTCTTACACTCGGGGCTTTTGGTATGGGGATGGCACTTGGATATGCATCAAGTACGATAGGCATGTTTTTAGGATGGATAATAAGTAAAATAATATTGTATTTTAAATCTCGTTAAAATTGAAATTTCATCAGAATAAGACCTTCTCATATGAAATATAAACTATGAACATATTCTGTGTTTATCCATTGTTGATGACAAAAACTAATGAATTACCACACTAAGAGTGAAAAAAGCTTTAAATGCTTCTGTTTCTCTCAATGTGCACTAATTCTGCCGATGCATCTATTCAATTCAGATTAAAATAAAAGTATTGGTGGTAAACTATGATTAAAGTATTGAAAACTTACGTATTAAATATTTTTATAGCAGTTGCTTTTTTGCTTTCACAAGTTATAAATGTTCATGCCAATCATTTGAAAAATGATACTCAATGGGAAACTGTCTCTCTAATAGAACAAGGAAAGAAAAAAACTATCGATATAGCTGCTCTTTATGTCCCAAGTTTCACTCATAGAGCAAAAAGTGAATCTGCCTTTGAAGGAAAATTTGAGAAAGTATTTGAACCCATTACGCTAGGAGTTTTTTCTACAATGGGAGCTTTGGGTTTTGGATTTTTAACCGGATCTGTTATGGCCATATTTAGTGCGATAATCGGATGGGCAATAGGAAAAATTAAAGGCAAATAATTCAAAGATACTTAGTTATTTTTTTCTATTTAAAATGAAAATACTTTACAGCCTGCTTCCCATCATTTAGCAGGCTGTTGTATGTTTTCTATGGATAAACTTTAGGTTACCATACTGTATAGCACAAATATAATATCTATTATTATACAAAGTGATAAATTAAGCTAAAAAAGATTATTCAAAGTATAGATTTGCGCACGAAATGCCATAAATTTACCTTATAAATCTTCCAATGTGAGTTCTGAGGTGTATCATTTTAACATTCAGTTCAGCAGATTTAATTGTTACAAAGTATTAAGAGCATAAAATAACTATAAATGATTGAGTTTTATACAAAAGTTCTTCAGTAAATGCCATTCTATCTATTTAATTGTATTATTTAAGAAGGTGTACAAATGAAGATACGTTGTAAAATTTAAGTGAATGAATAATAGAGAGAAAATTTTCGACTGTAAAAGATTTTCTGTGAACATTTGGCGTTTATATCTCAAAAATAAAAATGCTTAAGGCTATTTCCTTTCATTATTGAGTTAAAAAGAAGAAAAGAAGCTCTATCCATTTAATAATTTAAATATTATGAAAAACGTGAAATAAATAACTTCACCAATTTGCCAGAAATAAAAAAAGGATAAGACTTATGGAATATATCAGCACGAGAGGTGAAGCTCCTGCTTTAAGCTTTACGGAAACAATCATGACAGGGTTGGCGAGTGATGGTGGGCTTTATCTTCCAGATAAATTTCCGCAATTATCATTTGATGCGTTACGAGCACTTCGTGGTCAGTCCTATACAACAATTGCTAAAACTATTCTGTGGCCCTTTGTGAATAACGAAATCGAATATACAGCTTTTGAAAATATGATCGCTGAATCTTATGCAACCTTTCACCATCCAGCAATCTGTCCGTTACGACAAACTGGAGCAGATGAATTTATCCTTGAACTCTTTCATGGTCCTACTTTAGCTTTTAAAGATGTAGCAATGCAGTTTCTTTCTCGACTGATGGATTATGTTTTGACTAAAAAAAATAGATGTGCAACGATTATTGCTGCAACATCAGGTGATACAGGAGGAGCTGCGATACAAGCTTTTGCTGGAAAAGAACACTCAGATATTTTTATTTTATTTCCTAAAGGACGTGTATCACCTGTTCAACAACGGCAAATGACAACCAATCAATGTTCCAATGTTCATCCCATTGCCATTGAAGGAAATTTTGATGATTGCCAAGCTCTTGTCAAAGCAATGTTTAATGATCATAATTTTCGTAAAAAAACAGCGCTTTCAGGTGTTAATTCTATAAATTGGGCGCGTATCATGGCGCAAATTGTTTACTATTTTTCATCTGCACTTTCTTTAGGAGCACCTGATAGAGCTGTTTCATTCACTGTTCCTACTGGAAATTTTGGTGATATTTTTGCAGGTTATGTCGCAGCCCGTATGGGATTACCCATTGCTCAACTGGTCATCGCAACGAATGATAACGACATCCTTGTACGTACATTGACCAGTGGTACTTACGAAACAAAACCAATAGTCCATACAACATCACCTTCTATGGATATTCAGGTCTCTTCTAATTTTGAACGTTTGCTCTTTGAAAGTGGCAATCGTGATCCAATGTGGATTCGCAATGCAATGGAAAACTTGAAAAAAACGGGTCTCTTTACTCTTGATGAAAAGCAACTCAAAAATATTCGTTCGCTATTTTCCGCTGGGAAAAGCAACATGGCTGCAACAGCTCAAAAAATTGATAGTGTCTATAAGGAAAGTGGCTATCTTGTTGATCCACATACAGCGGTTGCTCTTCAAGTAGCGCGTGAAAACAAAAAACCGCATATTCCAATGATCGTTCTTGCCACGGCTCATCCAGCTAAATTTCCTGATACTATTAAAAGCGCTTGTGGCCTTCATGCTCCATGGCCATCTCATCTCAATGATGTAATGAAACACGAAGAACATTTTATAAATCTTGCTAATGATGAAAAAATAGTAAAAGATTATATTTCTTTAAAATCGCGTGCATCTTATTAAAGTTAGCTGCATTAATTTAAATCAAGAAGATTCTGATACCCTTACAATGAGGTATTTAGCTTATTTAATGGAGTTGTAAATACATGGATGTAGATATCTGTCGCCTAAATAATGGTTTGACTATCGCCACACATACAATGCAACAAATTGATAGTGTTGCCCTCGGAATATGGGTTAAAGTGGGCTCACGCAATGAAACCTCCACACAGCATGGTATTGCTCATCTTCTTGAGCATATGGCTTTTAAAGGAACCGAAAACCGTACTGCTTTTCAAATTGCAACCGATATTGAAGATGTTGGCGGTGAAATCAATGCTACAACCAGTATTGAAACAACAGCTTACTTTGCACGTGTACTTAAAAGCGATATCCCACTTGCTATAGACATTTTAGCCGATATTTTAATGCATTCAAAATTTGACGACGATGAACTAGAACGAGAAAAACAAGTAATCTTTCAGGAAATTGGTGCTGCCCATGACACTCCTGATGATATTGTTTTTGATCACTTTACAGAAACAGCCTTTCGTCATCAATCCCTTGGACGCTCTATTTTAGGAACAGCTAAAACTATTCAATCATTTACATCTACTGATCTCCATGATTTCATCAATAAACAATATAGTGCAGATCGTATGATTGTCGTTGCTGCAGGAGCTGTAAAGCACGAAAGTTTCTTGCGAGAAGTTGAAAGTCGTCTTGGTACTTTTCGCTCCCATTCAACCGCACCTCTTACTAATCTTGCAAATTATGTCGGTGGCGACTTTCGTGAATATCGCGATTTAATGGATACACAAGTTGTTCTAGGGTTTGAAGGGCGTGCTTATCACGCGCGTGATTTTTATGCGGCCCAAATTCTTTCAATCATTCTTGGTGGTGGTATGTCTTCACGTCTTTTTCAAGAGGTAAGAGAGAAACGTGGATTATGCTATTCTATTTATGCTTTTCATTGGGGATTTTCAGATACTGGGCTTTTTGGTGTTCACGCAGCTACCGGACAAGAAGGGCTCAAAGAACTTATTCCTGTGATTCTTGATGAACTTTCCAAGGTCAGCAAAAATATTCACGCCAACGAACTGCAACGAGCACAAACGCAATATCGTGCAAATCTGACAATGTCACAAGAAAATCCCTCTAGTCAAGCACATCTCATTGCTCGCCAAATACTCCTTTATGGTCGACCAATTCCAATATCGGAAACAATTGAACGCCTCAATCTCATCACTCCTAAAAGATTAACTGATTTAGCACATCGTCTTTTTACAAACTCCACTCCAACACTAACTGCTGTCGGACCTGTAGGCCCCCTCATAAATTTTGATGATTTAACGTCAACTCTTTCATACAAGCTAAAGTAAAAACTTCTTTTTAAAGCAGCATCACAATAACGTCACATATTTTATCATAAAATTTACCACAAAAGCTCTCCTCATTAAATAAGTTTTGGAAATATTGGGCAAAGAGGTGTACAAAACTACCCAATTCATACTTCATGTGATAAAGATTCTAATAAGTGAAGGTATATCCGTGAAATCTGAAAATTCATGGTTTAACTTTGCCCTTTTAAAATATAAAACTTCATTCGCTTCAGGTTCCATTGAAGCAAATGGGTGTGTGGTCTATTTGTATATAAAATCACATAACTTAAGAAAAAGTGATAACAATTTATTATGTAAATAAATTATAAAAGGTGGACGTTTTTTCTCAAAAGTCGAAATGAAAATTAAACATCCTAAAATATTGAGAGTGGGACATTGTGAAGAGTTTGCGTAAAATAATTGACATCATTTTCATTGTAGTCGTTAGTTCTCTTGTCCATCTTACATCAGCACAAGCAATTGAACCAGTTAAAATTTCTTCTCAAGATGCTGCTCTTGATCTCTCAAAAGCAATTGAAATTCACCATACAAACAACTCTATTTTTCAAACAAGTACAGCACCAGGACCAGATGGTATTGTATGGCGTATTGAAGTGCAGGCAAAAAATGAAAAATTTTCCGGAAATTGGGCAGTTTTTTCTCTTGCAAATCCAACAGATGAACAAGTTGATCGTCTCATCGTTGCCCCCCATTACCGCATGGCACGTTCTGGATTTTTTTGGCCAGACCTTGGATCATCAAGGATTCAATCCATAACGCCAAGCGAAGGTTTTTCCCTCGATCGTCAACTTAGTGCAAACTCTGATATCTTTCGTATTACCCTTAACCCTGGTGCTGTTATTACATTTGTGGCCGAACTTAACTCTGCAAATCTACCGCAAATCTATTTATGGCAACCTGAAGCTTATAAAGATGCAATTAATTCTTATACGCTTTATCATGGTATTCTTCTTGGGATATCAGGTCTCTTAGCGCTTTTGTTAACTGTTCTCTTCGTCGTCCGTGGAACAGGGCTGTTTCCTGCAACAGCGGCAGTTGCTTGGGCAGTGCTTTTTTATATTGGTATTGACTTCAACTTTTTAAATAAATTCTTTGCAGTTACACTCACAACCCAACCAATCTGGCGTGCTGGTACAGAAGTAGCACTTACTGCTACACTCTTCATTTTTCTTTTTACCTATCTCAGCCTTAACCGCTGGCATTATCATTTTAGTTACGGTGCTATCGCTTGGACCATTGCGTTTTGCAGTCTAGGAGCCTTTGCTATTTATGATCCCATCAGAGCAGCTGGAATTGCGCGTTTGTCTTTTGGCCTTACCGCTGTGCTTGGTATAATATTAATCATCTATTTCTCAATCAGAAGCTATGACCGCGCCATTATGCTTATTCCAACATGGTTGCTCATTAGCTTTTGGTGCGTTGGAGCCTATGCCTGCATAGCTGGACATTTAAACAATGATATTATCCAGCCAGCATTAGCGGGGGGATTAGTGCTCATTGTTCTTCTCATAAGCTTTACTGTCCTGCAACAAACTTTTTCTAATGACGCTTTCCATGAAGGAATATTTTCCGACCTTGAACAACAAGTACTCGCAGCAAAGGGAGCTGGAAATATTATTTGGGATTGGAATATTGAGCGTGACCGTATTGTTGTACATCCAAACATGGCAACCCTTTTTGGTACTGAAATTCATAACCTCAATGGACCTATGCGCAACTGGATTTCAGCCTTGCACCATGATGATCGTGAACGCTTTCAAGCCGTATTGGATATCATTCTTAAAAATAAAAAAGGGCGCATTGATCAAATTTTTCGGCTTTCTTCCGGTGGTGGTTATTATCATTGGTTTTCTCTTCGTGCACGTCCGGCTATGCAAAAAGATGGAAAAATCACACGTGTTATTGGAACCATTGTCAATATTACTAACCATAAAAAATCCGAAGAACGCTTATTGCATGATGCAATCCACGACAGCTTAACTGGACTTCCTAACCAACAAATTTTCTTTGATAGACTACAAAATTATACCTCTTTAGCGAAAGCAAATATCAAAATTAGACCGACTGTCTTTATGATTGATTTTGACAATTTTCGCCAAATTAATCGCAAATTAGGCATAGCAGTTGGGGATACTGTACTGCTTATAATCGCACGTCGTTTAAATCGTCTCATTAACTTTCAAGACACCTTATCGCGTCTTTCAGCAGACCGCTTTGCAATTATTTTACTCAGTGAAACCGAACCACAAAAAATTGCAGCATTTGCAGATCATTTGCACAAAACAATTTCAGCACCTATTTCACTTTCAGAAAATAAAATAATCCTTTCAACCTCTATCGGATTGGTTACATGGAGTGAAAGCCGATCGACGGCTAAAGATATTTTTAATGATAGTGAGTTAGCGATGATTCGCGCAAAACAAATGGGTGGGAACCATATTGAACCTTTTCGTCCTAATTTTCGCACTTTGGGTCTCGAACATAATACTCTGGAGAAAGATGTTCATTATGCCATAAAACGTAATGAGATGAAAATCCTCTACCATCCTATTCTTAATTTATCAGACGGACATATTATTGGTTTTGAAACAATTGTAGAATGGCATCATCCCACTTATGGAAATTTAAATGTCTCTGATTTCATAAAAATCGTAGAAAATGAACAAATTGTTATGGATTTGTCACAATTTATCATCGATAATGCCATTATTGATCTTATAAATGTACAAGAAAAGTTTTCCCAACAATCTTTCTTTATTTCAATTAATTTACCAAGCGCAGAAATGATTCATCCTCGTTTTATCAGTCAATTGCGTGCCGCTTTGCTTCGCCATCCGCTCCACAAAGGGCGTCTGATGATTGAAATATCTGAATTTGTCTTAAGAAATAATCCTGAACAATCAGCGCACTTTCTTGAACAAATTAAAACACTTGGAATGAATCTCGCACTCGATAATTTTGGAACAGGTTATTCGTCTCTGACCTATCTCGTACGTTATCCATTTGATATGGTTAAACTTGATCATTCACTTATCTCAATCGACTCTCTTAAGAAGAAAATTGTTCTAAAGTCTATCATTAATATGGCAACAGATCTTAATTTGCAAATTATCGCAGAAGGTGTTGAAAATGAAAAAGAAGCAATCTTCCTCCGTCAAGAAGGCTGTAAATATGTTCAAAGTACACTTGTGACAAAACCGATTGCCATAGAAGAATTAATTACGCTCGTTCAGAGCCATTTCCCTTATAAAATAAAAACATAAGGGATAAAATAAAGTTAAAAAGCTTAGAAAAAACTCTACGCGTGTCCCATTTCAGAAGCAAGATAAGTTGGATCGATACCCATGCGTGTTAAACTTTTATCATATTTGCAGCTTAAATCGCTTTCAAAAAGAAAACTAGGTGATGTAGAACTGATTAGCCACCCATTTGTAGAAATTTCTGCCTCAAGTTGCCCCGCTTTCCATCCAGCATAGCCTAATGCGACCAGTGCATGTTGCGGACCTTGTTCGCAACTGATCGCTTTTAATATATCAATTGTCGCAGTAAAACAGATCTTATCTGCAATAAAAACAGTTTCTTCACAAGCATAATCATCTGAATGAAGAACAAAACCACGCGAAGGATCAACAGGACCACCATAGCGAACTGGAAACTGTTTTATTGGTTCAGAAAGACTTTTTTTTTGGCCACTGTCTATGATTCCTAAGTGAAGCAAAAGCTCCGGAAAATCAATATGATGCAATTGATTGAGAATGATGCCCATCGCACCGGCATCAGAATGCGCACAAATATAAATAACAGAACGAATAAAGCGTTTGTCATTCATCCCAGGCATTGCTATGAGTAATTGTCCACCTAAAAAGCCATTACACCGCTTCATTAATCTGTTATTCTCCATAATTTACATGATAAAAGTTTGTTCATTTAGCACACTAGGAAAATAAAACTCCAATGAAAAAAAGTTATATATTTACAAATTTACAAAATATCGCAACTTTCTTTTATAAAAAGCTTTTAGTTACTTTAAGCTTAACATTCATAGTTTTAGAATTACTTAACATTCCTGTAAATGCTCAAACAGAACAAAAACTCCAGCTTTTCGCAACATCTTGGTATGAATCAGATGGTGGTCGTATCCGATTAGCGATCACTGAACCTTCTCTTTCTGGAATAAGAGAAGGCATTATTGAAATTGAGCTTAAACCAGAATGGAAAACTTACTGGCGTAATCCAGGTAATTCTGGCATGGCACCATTTTTTAATTTCAACCAACAGATTTCTTATGAAATCTTTTATCCTACTCCACAGCTTTTTGAAACAGAAAATGATTGGTCATTAGGTTATAAAGATAAAGTAATATTGCCCTTCAATCTTTCTAGTTCAAGCAAAAATTTAAGTGGTGCTTTCACTCTTGGATTATGTCACAAAATCTGTCTTCCATTTACTGTTAACTTTGATTTTTCGCCATCTGCTCTTAAAAATAAACAGCTTCCTGCTTCCTTCTTAAAAAAGGCGCAAGATTCTTTGCCACGCATGGCGCAGAATGCACTAAAAATAAGTGCCGAAAAAAATAACAGTACCCTTCTTATAAAAATACAAAATAATAACAAAACCACTCCTTCCTCTCTCTTTTTAGATGGAGGAGAAATGCAAATTGGAGCAGCAAGAAAAGTCAGTGATAACGCAGAATATACACTCTTTAATGCTCCACTCTATTTCGCACCAGAAGAAATAAACCAAAAAATTTTTTATACAGTTTCTTTTAAAGATCACGCCTTAAGTGGAACATTCATATTCCATACGCAGCCAACCCCTCTTGCGTCTCCGTGATAAAAGAAAAAGCTCTCAAACAGCAATTATGCTGGAAAACGTCCATTTTCACGATATTGAGTAATTGCTTTGCGAGCAAGGGCATCTGCGCGTTCATTTTCTGGATGTCCCGCATGCCCTTTTACCCAGTGCCATCTAACTGTATGACAAGAACTAGCATCCTCAAGAGCTTGCCATAGCTCCATATTTTTAACAGGATTTTTTGATGCGGTGCGCCAATTATTCTTTTTCCAATCTTCAATCCACTTAGATATACCGTTACGTACATAAACTGAGTCTGTATAAAGATCGACCAAACAGGGCTCTTTAAGCACCTTTAATGCACAAATTGCCGCCATGAGTTCCATTTGATTGTTTGTCGTATGGACCTTACCGCCATAAAGCTCCCGTTCATGACCATTCCAGCGTAAAATTGCCCCCCACCCTCCAATTCCAGGATTCCCTGAGCAAGCACCATCTGTATAAATTTCAACGACTTTTTGTTGAGTTGCCATAAAATTTAAAAACCTAATTCACTTAGCGAATTTACATTACTGAAAAAACAAAGCTTGTGCCAATACTCCCATGGATCTTTCTTAATAACAAAGCTATTAGGCGGTGTATTAAACCAATCATATAGACGTGTGAGTAAGAAACGTAGAGACGCACCACGAGCTAATAAAACCATCTTGTCCAATTCTAAAGGGATCAATGGTCTTATTTTTTGATAATTTTCCAATAACTTACGTGCTTTGGTAAGATTATAGGAATGATCAGGCTCAAAGCACCAAGCATTTAAACAGATCGCTAAATCATAAGCAAAAAAGTCATTACAAGCAAAATAGAAATCTATCATCCCAGAAAGACGATGATTCACAAAAAAAACGTTATCATTAAATAAATCTGCATGAATAATGCCTATTGGTAAATTGAACGGCCAATTTTCCTGTAAAAAAGCCAATTCCAACTCAATTTTTTGTCCAAATTCTTTTAACAATGCATCTTCTTTGGTTTGACAACGTTGCCACAATACCTGCCAATCCATAACAGAAAGAGTATTTTTACGACTGAGTGTAAAATCCTGTCCTGCTAAATGTAATTGTGCTAACCCCATCCCCACTTCGCCACAATGATCTATGTTGGGCTGGCGGATCCACTCTCCTTCCAGAAAAGTAATAATAGCAGCAGGACGTCCTGCTAATTCACAGATCATCATTCCATCATTTTGAATAACAGGTTTAGGACAAGGAATTCCACGTTGTCCTAAATGCTGCATCAAGCGACAAAAAAAAGGTAAATCATCTTTTGAAATACGCTTTTCATAAAGTGTTAAAATAAATCGCCCTTGTGTTGTCTCTAACATAAAATTGGAATTTTCAATCCCCTCTTCTATACCTTGATAAGACAAAAGTGATCCTATTGCATAACGTGTTAAAAACACTTTTAAATCATTTGGGTGAATATCTGTATAAACGGCCATTATTCTGCTTTCGTTGTAGACATGTCTGTATTCTGATTTTCATTTTTTGCATTATTTGCTTGACCATTGACGAAAGCCATATCTTGAGACGTTAAAATGACGTCACGTAATTCGCGACTCACTAAAAATTTTTCCGTTTCTACCGCTGTTTCAGCTAATTCTATTGTGACATCATAACGCTCACGAAACGCTGAAATAATTTCATCAATAATAATTTCAGGAGCCGAAGCCCCTGCTGAAAGACTGACAATAGAAAGAGATTTTAGGTTTTCAAAATTAATTTCATCAGCGCGCTGAACTAAAATAGCTTGTCGCGCACCAGACTTTTCGGCAACCTCTACTAAACGTCGTGAATTAGAAGAATTTGGTGCTCCAACAATCAAAAACAAATCACTCCCCTTTGCCGCTGCTTTAACCGCATCTTGTCGATTCGTTGTAGCATAGCAAATTGATTCAGCCGCTGGGGCTGCTAATGTAGGAAAACGTTGTTGTAATATATCGATAATTCCTGCAGTATCTTCAACAGAAAGCGTTGTTTGTGTAACAAATCCTAATTTATCTGGATCATTGGGTTGATAATGCAAAGCATCTTCTATCGTTTCAATAAGCGTCACAACCCCTTCTTCAAGCTGTCCCATTGTCCCTATCACTTCAGGATGACCAGCATGACCAATCAATATAACATGACGACCATGACGTTGATGTCGTATCGCTTGTTTATGAACTTTCGAGACCAACGGACATGTTGCGTCGAGATAAAACAAATTATAGCATCGTGCTTCTTCTGAAACAGATTTTGGTACACCATGAGCAGAAAAAACAACTGGTTGATTGCGATGTTCTTCTGGAATCTCATTAAGTTCTTCGACAAAAACAGCACCCCGTTGCTGTAATCCCTCAACCACGTAGCGGTTGTGTACAATTTCATGACGAACATATACTGGAACACCATATTTTTTTAATGCAAGCAGAACAATCTGGATAGCACGATCAACCCCTGCACAAAATCCACGTGGACTACAAAGACGTATCGTTAAAGGGGGAAGTCCAGACATAATCATCCTTAATCTCTATAGCTTTATCATATTCAAACAACCTATCATTATACATGAATAAGCAATGTAAAAAAACGCGCAATATCATCTTTTGTATAAGAACACACTCTATCGTATTTTCTTACAGCATTTTCTTGAAGAAAAGCTCTTTTAAAATTTGCTCCTTCATTTTACGCGACTAAAGAGCGATAAAATACCAAACAAGAGATTCAATCAAAAGAATTCCAAAGATAGCTGCCAAATAAAGTAATGAAAAGAAAAACGTTTTTTTGGCCATCAAAATAGTTTCATTATGTGTATCAGCTTTCCACAAACGATAGGCAAAATAAATAAAGATAATGCTTAAAATTGTTGAAAAAATACCATAAAAAATTCCGCCAAGACCAGTAAAACACGGAGCAGCAGCGCATAATGCCATCAAAACAGTATAAAATAAAATCTGTTTTTTTGTTGAATGCTCACCTCGTACATTAGGCATCATAGGGATACCTGCAGCCTCATAATCAAGAGATGAAAATAAAGAAAGAGCCCAAAAGTGAGGAGGGGTCCACATAAAAATGATTAAAAATAATAAAAAGCTATCAATACTCACTGTCCCTGTTGTCACGGACCATCCAATCATTGGTGGAAAAGCCCCAGAAGCACCACCAATAACAATATTTTGTGGTGTGATACGCTTTAACCAAATTGTATAGATAACGACATAAAAGAAAATCGTAAACGCAAGAAAAAATGCCGCAAACCAATTAATGAAGCTCCCCATAACCAATACCGAGAGCATAGAAAGAACCATGCCAAAAATAAATGCCTTTTGGGAGCTGATTTTACCCATGGGAATAGGACGCTTTTTAGTCCGTTCCATCACAGCATCAATGTCAGCATCATACCACATATTCAATGCTCCCGCACCACCACCGCCAACAGCAATACATAAAATTGCTAAAAAACCATACAACGGATTGATAGGAACAGGCGATACAAGCAAACCAACCAGAGCCGTAAAAACCACAAGAGACATAACACGTGGCTTTAATAATGTGATGTAATCACCAATACCGGATTTTGGTGGCGTTGATTTACCATTCACAACAGATAACTCTTCTGAAACTGACATTCCACTCAAAGCCCTTTTCCATTTCTGTCATTCACAAACCCAATATTATCTGACAAATATTATCTAGCGTATGGAAATGACCAATTAAGACCAATCGTATTTTTGAGAAAATATGAAATATCTCTTTCGCACGTATCCCCTAAAAGTAAATGGAAATATTGGCAATAAAAATACATTTTTTCAATCAACGTTCTCTCCACATTACAAATGTATCATAAAAATATATCATATGAATTAATATATTTGGGTAAATACTGATTTTGTGTTATAGTTTTTTATGGGGAGTTCATTTTTTTATGTAAATCTATGCATGGTTGTGGGTGTTGAGTCGGATAGGATTTTCTGTGATACTTTATAAATTACTCAAAAAAACTTTTTTTATTGGTGCTGTTCTTTACACACTTTATAGTAGTTTTATCAGTCATGCATTTGCACAAACACCCTATGCACAAGATGTCCCTGCTCCACAAACCTATGGTGCATGGACAAAAGTGTGTTCTCTACCACCAGGTACACCTAACATGCAGTGTGAAGTTGTACAAAACGTTCACACACAAGGGCGTCAAGATATTACCTTGCGCGTTACATTTTATAAACTTCCTCAAAAGCAAGGTGCCTTGATGCGTGTTTTTGTTCCGATTCGCGTTGAATTACGTCCTGGCGTTGGAATTAAAATTGACGATAAAAATATGGGCAGAATGGAATATCGTCGTTGTCTTGGTGATAATTGTGTTGCTGAAGCCTTTCTTAAAGAAGACATATTGCAGCTCTTTTTAAAAGGAAAAATGGCAACCTATTTTATCTTTACAACTCCTGAACAAGGGATTGGAGGTTTTGTTGACCTTCATGGTCTTGGCGACGCCTATGCAACCTTACCGACATGAATGAAATCAATACATTTTAAACAATCAAAATCTCATCGTATATTTTGAAAGATTCTTAAAATTAGATTGATAAAAATCTTCTAAGCCCCCATAAAAATAGGATAATTCTTATGAAATCGCTGATTGATCATTTTGATATTGCTTCCTCTAAAGTGCAATCACTTATACAGGAAACACTTCATCATGCTGATGATGGTGAGCTTTACCTTGAGTATACAGAAAGCGAAGCTCTTTTATTTGATAATGGACAGCTTAAAAACGGCTCATTTCATCAAGATATGGGATTTGGACTACGCGTTGTTGCTGGAGAGGCTACTGGATATGCTCACTCTAGTGAGTTATCAGCTGCTGCACTCAAACGTGCCAGTGAAGCTGCTAAAGCTGTTACCTATAATAATCATGCAGGGACTTATAGCATAGCACCTCAACAAACAAACAAAAGACTTTATCAACCGCATAATCCCCTTGATTCTCCATCATTTGAAGAAAAAAGTGCTCTTTTGCAAAAAATTGATGCCTATTTACGTGCTAAAAATGATAAATTGCATCAGGTGACTGTTTCTCTTTCCGGCTCGCTACAACATGTTGAAATTTTACGTGCAGATGGTTATTTGATTCGTGATATTCGTCCCCTTGTGCGACTTTCTATATCTGTGGTCGCAGCTGAAGGCAATCGACGTGAAAATGGTTTTTATGGATGTGGAGGAAGACAAGCATTTAACCAATTTATTCATGAAGACAATTGGAAAAAAGCTGCAGATGAAGCCTTACGTATGGCTTTAACAAATTTAGAAGCAGAAGCAGCGCCAGCAGGAACATTTGATGTTGTTTTAGCCAATGGATGGCCCGGTGTTATGCTTCATGAAGCCGTAGGTCATGGATTGGAAGGTGACTTTAACCGCAAAAAAACTTCTGCTTTTGCTGGACTTCTTGGCCAACAAGTTGCCGCAAAAGGTGTTACAGTTGTTGATGATGGTACAATTCCCGAATGCCGTGGTTCACTTACTGTTGATGATGAAGGAACCCCATCAGGATATAATGTTCTTATTGAAGATGGAAAACTCGTTGGCTTTATGCAAGACAGACTAAATGCTCGACTTATGGGGGTTAATCCAACTGGAAATGGACGGCGTGAATCCTATGCACATGCACCAATGCCGCGGATGACTAATACGATCATGCTAGGAGGCGATAAAACACCTGAAGAAATTCTATCATCATTCAAAAACGGTATCTACGCTGTTTCATTTGGCGGAGGACAAGTTGATATCACTTCTGGAAAGTTCGTCTTTGAATGTACTGAAGCTTACAGAGTAGAAAATGGTAAAATTGTAGCGCCTATTAAAGGTGCAACCCTTATCGGTAATGGACCAGATGCCATGAAACGTATTACAATGATTGGCAATGATAGCAAACTTGATAATGGTATTGGCATGTGCGGAAAAGCAGGGCAAAATGTCCCTGTTGGTGTTGGTCAACCTCATCTTCGAATCAATAATATGACAATCGGTGGAACTGCGCTTATAGAGGAATAAGCTTGCTCATTCCTTCCCAGTATTGCCTCCTTCTCGTCTATTACGACCATTTTGTGAGGGGGATGTTACAATGAATTGATTTATAAAGATAATCTAGCGTTATTCATATTTTATTAGAACCTTGAATACCGTAAGATTCTCTCATTTTAAATCTGTGTCTGTTGGATCAATCAAAATCATTCGTTTATACGTTACAGGCGGGGAGAGTTATATGGATAAAAACTGTACAAGAAAGAACTAAAGATTCCTCTTATGGGCCGTCTCAAGTACCAAGAGTTTTAAGAAACATTAGGGGATGGCAAATATAACGACGGCACAGGCTTATTCAGACACATCTTCTTCGTAATACATTAGTCTTTTGTGGTTTTTTTGTGTGGGGTAACTTGTCTTTTATATTTCATAATAAAAAAGCTTAAAAGAAAAAAAACACTTTCTACATTCAGTGCTCTTAACTCAACGAGAAAAAGATTATTATTATAGATAAATTTTGGAGAGATTTTATAATAATACACAGGTCAACTTTTAAAAAATCTTCATAGCATTAAAAAAAATTAGGCTAAAGTTTCCAACCTTTCTTTTTTTTCTTTTTGCTCAAAACAGCAACAATTTCGACATGTGGTGACCATAAAAATTGATCAATCGGTATGATTTTTTCTACTGTATACCCCCCTGCAACAAGAAGAGATAAATCACGAGCAAATGTAGTAGGATTACAAGAAATTGCCACAACACGTGATACTGTTGTCTTCGCTAATTCACGTACTTGTTGCTCTGCACCAGCACGGGGAGGATCAAAAACAACACTCTCAAAACATTCAAGTTCCTTTACAGAAAGGGGATGTCGGAAAAGATCACGTTTTTCACAAGTGAACGTTTTTAAACCAGTCGCAAAACGTGCTGCTGTATTTAGATTTCTTAATGCATCTTCATTATTTTCTACTGCATGAACATTCATCTTTTTTGCCATACGCAAGGTAAATGTTCCTACCCCTGAAAACAAATCAACAGCATTCTTTACTTTTTTAAAATGAGTCAAAATAATATTGCCCATTATATTTTCAGCTTCACAAGTTGCTTGCAGAAAACCACCAGAAGGAAATTCAACACGGACATCTCCAAAGTAAATCTCTGGTTTTTCTCGTTCAACCAAAACTTCACCGTCAACAGATAAACGTATAATCCCATATGAAAGAGCAGCACTGATCATTTTCTGACGAAGTGATTCATGGTGTATAATGCAACCGCTTAAAGCAACATCTAAACCATTTTCAACACATGTTATCGTAACATGAAACCGTTTGGCAGAGCTGCTTAGAAAAGCACAGAGCTCTCTAATATTATGCAACTGAGAAATAAGCTCTGGACGGCTTACTGGACATTCCTCAAGAGCTACAATCTCATGAGAGAGATAACGGTTAAAACCAACTTTTTGCCCCTGTGGGGTCATAGATGCTGTTAGAGTAATCCGCCGTCGGCTATAAGGTTTACATTCTATTAAAGGCGCAACAACATTATTAAGTCCATACTTTTTAAGCGCATCAACAACCAATTGTTGTTTCCATACGCGATAAGCATCCATATGCCAATGCTGAAGAGTACACCCTCCACATTCTCCAAAATGCTGACAAAGAGTATCAATGCGTTCTAATGATTTTTCTTTTAATGCTATATATGTTGCATATTTTCCATGAACCGTAATTTCAGCACACTCTCCTGGTAAAGTAAAAGGAACAGAAACGAAGCCGTGAGACGTCTTAGCAGTACCATAACCATTTGCTCCGATATGATCGATTATGACATTGTCATTCACTCTTGTTTTTCTCCGAATAGTAAATATTCCACGTTGCCATCACCACCTGTAATAGGGGAAGAAATTAAACTTTTTGCACTCCACCCTGTTTGTGTACTTAACCAAACAAAAAGCGCCTCAGCAATTTTTTTAGCACTTGATGGACTTAATATTCCTCCCTTACTAAAGTGTTTACGACCAACCTCAAACTGAGGCTTTACCAGTAAAACAGCTTGGGCTCCCTTCTTGGCTAAAGACAACACGGGAGGCAATGCAAGTTTGAGCGAAATAAAGCTAACATCTGAAACGATAAGATCAATTTCTCGCCCACCTAAATGTTCCTGTTTAAAATCTCTGACATTCAAGCCTTCTAATAACGTTATAGCACTGTTGCCCAATAAACGTTTATCAAATTGATGATGCCCAACATCAACGGCAATGACATGATCTGCTCCACGCTCTAAGAGAACTTGCGTAAAACCACCTGTTGATGCACCAACATCAATGGCTGTCACTTTATCTGTTATAATTGGAAATGCATCAAGTGCAGCAATCAATTTTAACGCTGCCCGAGAAACATAATTCTGTGCTGGATCACAAACGGTAATCTCTGCATCATCAAAAACGATTTGCCCAGCTTTAAAAACGATTTCTCCGTTAACTTTAACAGTTTGGCGCATAATTGCATCACGTGCGCGTGAACGTGTCGTAAAAAAGTTTTTTTCAACTAAAAAAATATCGAGTCTTTTTCTGGAAGCCATCTCATACTCGAATTTTCTATTCTGTTCGAATCTCGCGTCCCAAAACAGCAAAAACCGTGCTTAAAATACCCATAGCGTCAAGTCCGACACGTGAAAGAACTTTTTCTGGTGAACCATGATTCAAATATTCATCAGGAAATTTTAGTGTACGAACTTTCAAACCATGCTCTAAGAGCCCTTCTTGCGCTAAAAATTGTAATATGTGCGCTCCAAATCCACCGATTGCCCCTTCTTCAATTGTCACCAATACCTCATGCTCACGTGCCAAACGACGCATCAAATCCTTATCTAAAGGTTTTGCAAACCGTGCATCTGCAACCGTTGTAGACAATCCTTCAGCCTCCAACGCATCAGCAGCTTGCAACACTTCTGACATCCGCGTTCCAAAACAAACCAAAGCGATTCTATTTCCTTCACGCAGAACGCGCCCTTTTCCAATTTCTAATAACTCACCACGTTGCGGTAAATCTATACCAATCCCCTCACCACGCGGATAACGAAAAGAAATTGGTCCCTGATCATAAGCTGCAGCTGTACGCACCATATGCATCAGTTCAAGCTCATCAGAAGGTGCCATAACAACAAAGTCAGGAAGAGTGGCCAAAAAAACAATATCAAAACTTCCAGCATGTGTTGCACCATCTGCCCCCACAAAACCTGCTCGGTCAATAGCAAAACGTACCGGTAATTTTTGAATTGATACATCATGAACAATTTGATCATAAGCACGCTGTAAAAAAGTAGAATAAATTGCAACAAAAGGCTTATACCCTTCACAAGCAAGTCCTGCCGCAAAAGTTACGGCATGTTGCTCAGCGATACCAACATCAAACATTTTTTCAGAAAATTTTTTCGCAAAAGAATCAAGACCTGTCCCTGTTGGCATCGCTGCTGTTATGCCAACAATCTTATCATCATGGCGAGCTTCTTCTATTAAAGCTTTAGAAAATACCTTGGTATAGGGTAGAATATTACTTGATGCTTTTACCTGTTTTCCTGTCGTGACATCAAAACGATTAACACCATGATATTTATCAGACGAGGCCTCTGCAGGTGGATATCCCTTTCCCTTATGGGTTACAACATGCACCAAAACAGGACCATTAGGATATTCACGAACATTTTTAAAAACAGGCAATAAATGCCCCAAATTGTGCCCATCTATGGGGCCAACATAATAAAAGCCAAGCTCATCAAATAAAGTTCCCCCAACCAAAAGTCCACGCGCAAATTCCTCTGAACGACGGGCTTTATCCAAAAAAAACTTTGGCAATTTTTCGCTCAACATCTTTACGCGTTCACGCAAATGACGATAAGAAGGACGAGACACTAATCGTGCAAGATGTGCACTCATAGCACCTGTAGGTGGTGCTATAGACATATCGTTATCATTAAGAACAACAATCAAGCGTGCATTCAAAGCACCAGCGTTGTTCATTGCTTCATAAGCCATGCCCGCTGACATTGCACCATCACCAATGACAGTTATGATATTGCGTCTTGTCTCTGCTTTCAAAGCACTTGCCACCGCCATACCAAGCCCCGCTGAAATAGAAGTAGACGAATGCCCCGCTCCAAATGGATCATACACACTTTCTGAACGTTTTGTAAAACCCGATAATCCGCCCTCTTGACGTAATGTGCGAATTTTTTCTCTACGCCCCGTTAAAATCTTGTGTGGATAGGTTTGATGACCAACATCCCAAATAATCCTATCCTCTGGTGTATTAAAAATATAATGTAATGCAACAGTGAGCTCAACAACACCAAGTCCCGCCCCAAGATGACCACCTGTTACAGAAACCGCATCAATTGTTGCGGTCCGCAACTCATCAGCCAACTGTACCAAATCAGACTCAGGCAATGCCCGCAAATCTTGCGGAAAACAAACACGGTCAAGCAATGGTGTTAAGACCTGAGACAAAAAAAATCCTTTCTATTATCTTAACTCAAGAAAACACAATGATAAAAATATATCTTCTCTACTCTTTTATTTACAGTTTTGCATCTTTTTTACTGAAAAATGCTCTTTTCTATTTGAGATGAGCTATAATTTCCTCATTTTTAACTTATTTTATAAAAAAGAAATCAATAAAACTTTCTATTTATAAACTAAGGTTATTGCTTCTCTTAAGTCCCACAATAAATATCCAAAAAGATTTAAATTATTTAGCATCAAGTGGTTCCACTCCTTCTGGAGAACCTTCTTCTGAAAGCTGGATTTTTTCAACTTTAGCTTCAGCAACTCTTAAGAGTTTTTCACAATGCTTTTTAAGCGCTTCACCGCGTTCATAAATATCAATGGATTGTTCCAAAGGCACATCGCCACGTTCCAAATTTTCGACAATAACTTCAAGTTGCTTAAGCGCTTGCTCAAAGCTTAAGGTCGTAATATCCCCCTCTTGTATCTCTTTTTTCATATGAACCTCAAAAAATATCTGTTCTGGATATACGAACTCCAAAACCTTCCAAACCTACATAATGATGCTCTTTAGAAGCATAAACAATAACAGAGCCTATTCCTAAATATTTTAAAATTTGTGATCCTAAACCAATTTTGCGCCATTCTTCTTCGCGTTCAATCGCCTGCACATGGTTTTCTGAACTGTTTCTTGTCATGTTTTGAATACCAACAGTTGATTGTATAACAGATCCTTCACGCAAATAAATAAATACGCCACGTTTTTCTTTTTCCATCATACGCCGCATCATCACCATAATATCTGAAGTTTGACAAAAAACGTCACTTATAATGTTTTCATGATGTAAATGCACAGGAATATTCTCACCCTCACGGACATCACCAAAAACAATTGCAATATGCTGAACGACTTCCCAAGGGAGTTGATAACTTTGAACAATAGCGGGACCTACAGATGTTTCAATAAGCATTTCTCCAACATGCTTGATCAATATTTCCTTACGTTGGCGGTAAGAAATTAAATCTGCAACCGTTATAATATGCAACCGATGTTCTTGCGCAAATTTCATAATCTGATCGCCATGTTTAACGCTTCCATCATCATTGACTAATTCACCGATAACACCAACCGGCGGCAAATTAGATAATTTACATAAATCAACAGCGGCCTCCGTGTGACCTGAACGCATGAGCACCCCCCCTTCATGCGCAATTAAAGGAAAAACATGCCCTGGACGAACAAAATCATCCGCACTTGCATTTGAATTCGCAAGATTACGTACAGCTAATGTACGGTCATGCGCTGAAATTCCTGTTGTTATGCCGTGTTTAAAATCAACAGTAACCGTAAATTGCGTCCCATGTGCAGAGTTATTATCTGGTACCATAGGAGAAAGATTAAACCGTTTTGCTTCTTTTTTTGGCATAGGTGTGCACACAATACCTGTTGTGTGACGAAGAATAAACGCCATCTTTTCTTCTGTACAATGCGCTGCAGCAACAGTTAAATCACCCTCATTTTCACGGTCATCATCATCTGTCACCACAACAATTTCACCGCGTTCAAAAGCTTTAAGTGCAGAAACAATTTTTTTTTCATCATACGCCATTGTTCACCTTTTCAATCACCCAACTTGACCGCGATGTCTTAGATAATGGTCAGCAATAGCACAAGCAACCATCGCCTCACCAACAGGAACGGCACGAATCCCAACACATGGATCATGACGTCCCTTTGTTATAACGTCTATATCATGACCATCAACATCAATGGAACGACGAGGTGTTAAAATTGATGAAGTAGGCTTTACAGCAAAACGTGCAACAATTGGCTGTCCACTCGATATTCCCCCTAAAATACCACCAGCATGATTGGATAAAAAAAGCGGTTTTCCATCATTTCCCATTCGCATTTCATCAGCATTTTCTTCTCCCCTCAAGCGGGCTGCCGCAAAACCATCACCAATTTCCACACCTTTTACCGCATTAATCGACATAAGTAACGAGGCAATATCTTGATCAAGCTTTGCGTAAATAGGGGCTCCTAAACCTGCCGGAACATTTTCTGCAACGATCTCAACAACCGCACCAACAGATGTCCCCTCTTTACGGAGTTTACTGATATAGTCACTAAAAATGTGAACCATCTCTGCATCAGCTGTAAAAAAAGGATTATTATCAACCTCTGACCAATCCCAACGATCACGATTAATATTATGAGGACCAATTGCTATCACTGCTCCTCGTACAATCAAACCAGGAACGATTTTACGAGCAAATGCACCTGCTGCAACACGTGCTGCCGTCTCCCGTGCCGAAGCACGTCCCCCGCCTCGAAAATCACGAATGCCATATTTAATATCATAAGTATAATCCGCATGTCCTGGACGATACTGATGAGCAATTGCTCCATAATCTTGAGAGCGTTGATCTGTATTTCGAATCAACAGAGAAATTGGTGTACCTGTTGTCACCAATGTCGTTCCATCGTCTTGAACAACAACTCCTGAAAGGACCTCTACTTCATCTGGTTCTCGGCGCTGCGTTGTATATTTTGATTGTCCTGGCTTGCGTTTATCAAGATAAGCTTGAACTTCTGCAAGAGTAAAAATAATTCCAGGTGGACAACCATCAATGACACAACCAAGAGCAGCACCATGACTTTCACCCCATGTTGTTACACGAAACAAATGACCAAATGTATTATGCGACATGAAAAAAGATCCATTTCTCTGTCAAATATATACAACGATAACGTATGTTGTGTGCTATACACAAGACAACTCTTTTCTCCCAAATACTCTTGGACACCTTAAATTTGGTCAAATTACTGCTGTCTAATAAAATCTTATAAACCAAACTTTATTCTTTAACGACAGAAATGTCTGGTGCATCAACTGCCTTCATACCTATGATATTATAACCCGAATCGACATGATGGACTTCACCGGTAACAGAACGAGACAAATCTGAAAGAAAATAAAGCGCAGAATCACCAACCTCTTCAATTGTTACCGTACGACGTAATGGAGCATTATATTCATTCCATTTTAAAATATAACGAAAATCACCAATACCAGAAGCCGCTAACGTTTTAATTGGTCCAGCAGATATAGCATTAACACGAATATTTTGGGGACCTAAATCTACCGCTAAATATTTCACGCTCGCTTCAAGAGCGGCTTTGGCAACCCCCATTACATTATAATTGGGAACAACCTTTTCTGCACCATAATAGGTTAGTGTCAAGATTGAACCACCATCTGGCATCAATTTTTCTGCACGCTTCGTTAGAGCTGTTAGGGAATAAACGGAAATATTCATCGTCATCATAAAATTTGATTCGCTGATATCAATATAACGACCACTTAATTCATCTTTATCAGAAAAACCAATAGCATGAACTAAAAAATCAAGTTTTCCCCATTTCTTCTCTATTTCTCTAAAGACCGTATCAATAGAGACACTGTCAGAAACATCACAATGTCCACAAACAAATCCCTTTAATTCTTCAGCCAAAGGCTCGACACGCTTTTTCATTGCTTCACCCTGATAGGTAAAAGCAAGCTCTGCCCCTGCGCTACTTGCCGCTTTAGCGATTCCCCAAGCGATGGAGCGATTATTGGCCAACCCCAAAATTAAACCACGCTTACCGTACAATAAACCATTACCCTTAGCCATCAGCACTGCCCCATTGTTACTTAAAATTAGTATTATTCACCTGCCTATGACACAGGTCAACTTTTTCTTCAAGCAATTGGTTTAAAATCAAACAAAAACTACGCTTTTATATATAAAATTTTTAAAATTAATCTTGTTGCATTTGCAAAAACTGTTCTAGTGCGGCGGCATTTTCATCTCCCGGCAACATAATGCGAACATGCACATAAAGATCATCTCTTGTACCATTTTTTAAACGAAGCCCTTTCCCTTTCAACCGTAAAACGCGATCAGAACTTGACCACGCAGGAATCGTTAAAACCACACGCCCCTCCAACGTCTCAACTTCTTCTTTTGCTCCCAAAACAGCATGTTTAAGAGAAACTGGTAAATCAAGATGGAGTGCTTTTCCTTCAACCCGAAAACGAGGATGTTTTTGAATCTGAATGGTTATCAACGCATCTCCTGCTTGCCCGTGAGGTACCTCTTCTCCCTGACCTTTTAAACGAATAGTCTGTCCGTCTTCAATATAATCTGGAAGTTTAATTTTTAACTTTTTTCCATTTGGAAAAACAGCCTCCACCTTTTCTGCGCCAACCATCTGCTCTAATGTTATGGCAAGATTAGCACGAACATGTGCTCCTTGTTGGGGACGGTTATAGTGTGTGGAATTCGAAAAGCTACCTCCTCCTCCAAACAGATCCCGAAAAATATCACTCGCATCAAAACTTGCACCACCTGAAGAGGAAAAATCAAATCCCTTTGCTCTTCCTGAAAAGGGATTTTGTTTATTGCTAAAATTTTCACCAGCACCATAGGCTTGATAAAGCGGTTTTCCTTCCATATCAATTTCACCGCGGTCAAATTGTGCCTTTTTATCTTTATCACCTATAATTTCATAGGCTTGATTAATTTCAGCAAATTTCTCTTTAGCCTTTGTATCATCTTTATTATGGTCTGGATGATATTTCTTCGCTAATCTTCTAAATGCCGATTTAATCTCTTGCGATTTTGCGGTACGTGCCACACCCAGAATCGTGTAGGGATCACGCATATTGCCCTCTTTTCAATTTCTTCGTTTTCAAAATATCAACTGATACGTTGTTCAATATCCCTTATAGCTTCATTAGTCTATTCTAGAGAATAATTTCTTCTTTTCTCTTTATATGTCTATCAATAAACTAAAATACCAGATAAAATGAGACATTTATTTAATATAGCTCCTTGTAGTCTATGCTAAAGTAAAAAATAATTAAACTACCATAGAAATACACGATAGCATTGGCTTTTTGAAAATAAGAAAAAATAGTACTGTAACTTCTTGATGATCAAGTAAATGAGAAAATGCCTCACCCATGCTCACTGATATTTGGAGAAACTATGAGCACAAAAATACCAACAGATGATCATTTTATGAAAATGCAAAAACCTTTTGAACTTTTCGCAAAGTGGCTTGAAGAGGCAACGATAAGTGAAATAAATGATCCGAATGCTATGGCATTAGCAACAGTTGACGAAACAGGACTCCCTAATGTTCGTATGGTTCTCCTCAAAGACTACAGTCCCCAAGGATTCGTCTTCTATACCAATTATGAAAGCTGTAAAGGACAAGAAATTTTAAAATCAATGAAAGCATCCTTAGGTTTTCATTGGAAATCACTCCGTCGTCAAGTCAGAATTAGAGGAATCGTTGAAAAAGTAAGTCAACAGGAAGCCGATGCCTATTTCCAATCGCGACCACGTGGTAGTCGAATTGGTGCATGGGCCTCTAAACAATCTCAACCTTTAGACAATCGTTTTGTGCTCGAAAAAGCAATTGCTCAATATACTGCGCGTTATGCTCTAGGCAATATTCCACGACCACCTTATTGGTCTGGGTTTCGTGTTAAACCCCTTTCTATAGAGTTCTGGTGCGATCGCCCATTTCGTTTACATGATCGTTTGCTTTTTACACGGGATTGTGTTGAACACAGCGATTGGAAAAGACAAAAACTTTATCCCTAATCCTTCAAACTTCATCGTTATGAAGATTTTTTCTTCGCAACAATTAAACAAATATTTTTTATTCGAAAAATTCTAAAAGAAGATGATTTATTCTATTTAAATAGAAGAATTTTATTTTCACTGTAAAGGTTAATTGGTGATATTTTCTACTGTATTGCTTAAAAATAGATTAGCAACAAGCTTATTAAAAAAAACATACTGTATTCAGTAGAAACTATGATTTTAGCTAACTTATTTTTAGACCGCAGGATAAAATATCATCCATATACCCCCACATACTAAACCAGAAAAAATCACAAAACCAATAAGCGAATTAGATTTGAAAAGCCTGAGGCATTGTGAACTATCATCTATATCAATGACTTTAATTTGAATAAACATATGGATACTTGCCACAAAAATCCCCAAAAAACTAAGAACAGGGACTCCAGCTAAATAAAATGCTAGACTAACGAACATCACAAAACCACCATACAAAAATACTAAAGCACGCTTGGTTGCTTTACCAAAAAGAAGAGCCGTAGAACGGACACCAACAGTAACGTCATCTTCTTTATCTTGATGTGCGTAGATTGTGTCGTATCCTATGGTCCACAAAATTGATCCCACATAAAGCAAGATTGGTGCCCAGCTTAAACTTCCAAAGACAACAGCCCACCCCATTAATGCCCCCCAATTAAATGCAACGCCTAAAAAAAACTGCGGCCAATATGTTACGCGTTTCATAAAAGGATAAAATGCAACAGCTATCAATGACGAAATACCTAGAAAAAAACTAAACCTATTAAATTGTGATAAAACGACTAAACCAACAAAACATTGCACAAGGATAAAAACTCTCGCTTGAAACCGACTCACATGTCCTGTTGGCAATGGGCGAGAACGTGTCCTTTCTACCTGAGCATCAATTTTATGGTCAATAAGATCATTCCAAGTACATCCTGCCCCTCGCATAGCAATAGATCCCAGAAAAAAAAGAAAAAGATACCAAACCCAATGAAGAAACATTGATAAAAGAGTATCGTAATGCATGTTATAAGAGAAAAAAGCCATTGTTGTTGACCAAAAACAAGGCCACATCAACAATTGCCAACCGATAGGTCGATCCCAACGCGCCAATTGCGCATAAAACCATAAAGAACGGGGAAGGAAGCTGTAGACCCATTGTTTGGAAGATGCATCCATAACCCGTCCTTGGCTATCATAGGACTGAACATGCGCGATATTTTTATTTTTTTTCATCAAATGATTTACCTTTGGTCTTGCGATAGAGACATTTCATTCTTATGAGAAGAGGATGAGATTAATTATCTTTTATGAGAGGAGCAAGCAATGAATATTCTTCTTATTGGCTCAGGTGGACGAGAACATGCTTTAGCATGGAAAATAGCAGCATCACCACTGCTAACAAAGTTATATTGTGCTCCTGGAAATCCTGCAACAACAGAATTTGGTGAAAATATTAATTTGAACATTGATGACCATCCCCTTGTTATTGATTTTTGTAAGGCACATTCTATTGATCTTGTAATTGTAGGACCAGAAGCACCCTTGGTGGCGGGTATAACAGACTCTCTTAATAGCGCTAACATCTGTGTATTTGGTCCTACTCAAAAAGCTGCTCAACTAGAAGGTTCAAAAGCCTTTACAAAAGATTTATGTCGGAAGAATAACATTCCTACAGGAAGTTACCAATGCTTTAATGATGCCTCTAAAGCTAAAGCTTACATTCAGCAACAAGGTGTTCCCATTGTTATTAAAGCTGATGGCTTAGCAGCTGGCAAAGGTGTCGTGGTTGCAACAACTATGGAAGAAGCGTTTAACGCAGTTGATGCCTGCTTCAAAAGTACATTTGGAGATGCAGAAAACAAAATTGTTGTAGAATCTTTTCTTGAAGGTGAAGAAGCAAGCTTCTTCTGCCTTTGTGATGGTAAAGTTGCTCTTCCTTTTGGATCTGCTCAAGATCATAAACGTGTAGGTGATGGGGATACTGGAGCAAACACCGGTGGTATGGGTGCTTATTCACCAGCGCCCATCATGACCCAAGAAATAGTGAATCGTACTCTCAAAGAAATTGTTGAACCAGCTTTAAAAAGCATGAAAGAAATGGGTGCCCCCTTTAAAGGTATTCTCTTCGTCGGATTAATGATAACGCAAAAAGGACCCGAATTAATTGAATTTAACGTACGATTCGGTGATCCTGAATGTCAAGTTTTAATGATGCGCCTCAAAGATGATATTTTGCCAATTTTTCTTGCTGCAGCTCAAGGAAAACTTGAAAATCAGCCTCTTCGGTGGTCTGAAAAAACAGCTCTCACCGTTGTTATGGCTGCTAATGGTTATCCAGACTCTCCCCAAAAAGGTACTGTTATCCGTAACGTTGATCAAGTAAACACTCTTCTCGATGTGAAAGTTTTTCAAGCTGGTACAGTGTTGCGTGATGGAGAACTCATTGCAAATGGTGGACGTGTACTCAATATAACAGCAACAGGAAAAACGATTACCCATGCACAAAAACGTGCTTATGAAGCTGTTGATTGTATTGATTGGCCAGAAGGTTTTGTTCGTCGAGATATCGGATGGAGAGCCGTTGCGCGAGAAAATTAAATCCTTTGAATATTCTTTTTTTACGATTTTCTTATTTTATATAAGAGCATGATACAAAAATTTTCTCACTGTTTTACGTTGACCATAATTTTGAAAAAATGAGTGTGCTTTCCTTTGAACAATCAAATATTGTAAATAGGATATCTACTCATGATAAAATAGGAAAATTTTCTGAATCTGAAGATGTAATATAAAATAATCATTTTACTGTTGTCTTTACTTTAAACGCATTTTCTCATCATTTTTATAAACACTTTCTTTCTTATAAAATCCTGAGGAAAAACGTATATACTATCATTTCTTTTATTTATCGCGTTTTTAGTGAAATTCCGCTTTTACGAAAAATGAAATGCCCAAAAAAGATAGTTATGTTATTCACATACAAACTCTTAAACAATATCTCTCATGCTTATCATTCCCATTTTACGACACTACCTGCAAATAGTATAAATCCATTCTGCCAGCTTTCTGGAATAAAAATAAAAACCTATACCATCATTGTATTTTCCAATTCTCAATATTACGATAACCCTTTCTATCTAAATGATTTTGATTATAAAAGAGAGATGAAATAAGAATATTCTGCAATATTCAAAGCTTTCATTCAACATGAAGAAATGATTTATAAAAAAATTCAAAAACACTTCCAGTAATCTTCTGGTGTTTTTAATAATGTGGCAAAAACCCAAAATTATACCGCAAAAAAACAGTTTCTATTGTTATGAAAACCGTTTTTACCTCTCTGAAAAAAGCGTTTTACATCATCGATTCCTGCTGCCAATGTATGGTGTCAAAAAACTCTCATTTACAATCATTGACTTTCTCTTTGTTTTAAAGAACCAAAAGTCACACCAAATCCCGTCTGTAAAGGTCTGAATTCTCATTAATATGCTGCACTTACACAAAGACCTACAAGCAAACTTAAGAATATTCGCCATATCTTCTAAAAACACTTCATGTGTGAAGTTTACATGCCTTATGTTACCTCCCCAAACAACGATGTTTTACAGCACAACAAGATAAATGCTGACGGTAGTACAAAAATGAATGCATGTTAATTTACTGGAGTGCAATTCGATTCGCAATCACCAAACGCAAGCCTAACGGATTGCTATAACGAAGTAAAAAATGCTTTTGTTTAGAATGTGCTGTTGTACCAAAAAATCGATGTAAATCAGAACGATCTTTTACAACCAGAATGCGATTATCTTCATTGATCATAAGCATGGGAAGGCCATAAGTATCCGCCCATAACCGCCAATCCAGAAGAACATTATTCAAATCTCTGGAAACCAAAAGCGGTATACAAGCTTCCTCATCGGCATGAAGTAATTCTAATGCAACAGCTCTTTCTCCTGAACGCGTTTTTACGGTACGTGCTGCAATTCCTTGAAAATGATAAGGGGGTATTAAATGCGATAAGCTTGAAGGCATATCCGTTTTAAAAGAAACACCACGCTCATTTAACGAACAAATAACCTGATTACCCGTTTTGGATGAAAAATATGTCGTCGTTTGTGGCAAATGGCACGGATCTAACCGAAATTCAAGCACCGCTTTTGCCTGATTAAAGCATTGATTAGCCATATACATTATCCCAATTTATCTTAAATAACATACACCCTTTAGCAGCTTTTTCTCATTGGATTATTAAAAGTTTGAATAAAAAACAACTGGTTTCTTTTTTGGTTATTAAAATCTAAACAAAAATGCATGATCACCATTCTTGAATTATAATACTTTTCCAGGATTCATTATCCCTAAAGGATCGAACGTTTTTTTAATCCCTTGCATAATATCCAATGCGACAGGCGATTTAAAAGAACGAAGTTCTTCGCGCTTAAGCTGACCAATTCCATGCTCAGCAGAAAATGCACCTCTATAGTCCACCACTAAACTATGAATGCGATGATTCATTGTTGACCATAACTGCAAGAACACTGTCGTATCAGCTCCTACAGGTTGTGTAATATTATAATGTAAATTTCCATCGCCCATGTGTCCAAAACAAATCACCCGTGCTCCTGGAGCAATATCCTCAACAATAAGCGCTGCATCAGCAATAAAATCAGGAATAGAAGCAAGTGGGATTGCAATATCATGCTTAATGGACCCTCCTGCTAACTTTTGTGCTAATGATATACTTTCTCGTAATTGCCAAAAAAAATCTTGCTGTTTTAAAGATTGCGCAACAACTGCATCTTCTATCACCGCATTCTTTAAAGCTTCTTCTAAAATAGTACTCAATACCGATAACGCCTCATCATTGCCTTGCAACGATGAAATGTTCATTAATACATACCATTCATGTTTCCGCTGAAGAGGAGGCTTCTCACACATCTTATAATCTAAAGCCATTTGCAAACTGAGATTTCCCATGAGCTCAAAACCTGTCAACATCCCTCCTCCATACTCTTGAGCCAGAGATAAAAACTCTAAAGCCTTCGCCGGACTATATAATCCCACCAAAGCAACAGCTTTTCCTTTTATTTTTGGAAACATCTTCAAAACGGCTGCGGTTATAACACCCAATGTACCTTCTGCACCAATAAAAAGATCTTTTAAATCGTAACCGCTATTGTCTTTTTTAACAAAACGCAAATCATCTAAAATACGCCCATCCGGTAAAACAACTTCTAAACCAAGACAAAGATCACGCATATTGCCATAGGCTAAAACAGCTGTCCCTCCAGCATTCGACGAAAGATTTCCTCCTACTTGGCAAGAACCTTCAGATGCCAAAGAAAGAGGGAAAAAACGACCTGATTCATCCACTTTTTTCTGTAAATCCTGTAAAATAACACCAGCCTCTACAACAACAAAATTTCCTTCAATATTTATAGCTCTAATCTTATTTAATCGCTCCATGGATAAAAGAACGCCCTCTCCTCTTTCATCTGGTTGTTGTCCCCCCACAAGCCCTGTATTTCCACCCTGTGGCACAATCGGTGTGCGCGTTTTGCTCGCTAACTGCATAATCGATGAGACCTCTGCGCAAGAAGATGGACGTAAAAGTAAAGGTGTTTTTCCATGAAAAAGCCCACGCTCTTCAAGCAAATACGGTGCAATCAACGCTTGATCTGTTATAGCATGCTTAGCACCAACAATTTCCCTAAACCCTTCAATTAATTCCTGCTCCATGTTCATTTCTCCTTTGGAGCCGCAGCCCGTATAAGACGATCATTGATAGCCTCCCCTAATCCGTATAATGGAATAGGTTCTACTGCGATACATCTCACTTTAAATGAATCTAATTCCTTCATATATTGAAATAAATGAGAGGCTGCCTCTTCTAACTTTCCATCTTCGCTAAGGTTTAAAATAGAAACGGCATTTTCAGCCCCCATAACACGCTTTGAACCAAATGCTAAAAGCGCTTCACCATTTTCCACCTTTTCTACATTCAAACGAACCGTGGCATTGGGAGCATAATGCGACTTTAACATCCCAGGAGCTTCAATCGCCGCCCTTTGATCTATCCGTTTTAAAGGCTTCCCCACAACTTCTTCAATTTCATCAGCCGCAAGCCCCCCTGGACGCAAAAGATAAATATTTTCACCACAAATTTTAATAATCGTTGATTCCAGCCCTATTTTAGCAGGTCCTCCGTCCAATATCAAAGGAACAGATTCCCCCAAAGATGCAAAAACAGCCTCAGCTGAAGTAGGGCTAAGACGCCCCGATTGATTCGCACTAGGAGCAGCAAGTGGGCGGCCAAAATGTTGTACCACTTCCGCAAAACGACTGTCTGGAAAACGAACAGCCAAGGTATTCAAACCAGAGGTTGTTAAAGGATGGATATTATGCTGTTCCTTTAAAGGCAAAACCAATGTCAAAGGACCTGGCCAAAATTCCTCCATTAATTGGCGTGAAAGAAAGTCAATTTTAACATAACGTTCCGCCATTTCGATGCCGCTGACATGCGCAATAAGAGGATTAATTTGCGGACGACCCTTTGTAGAATAAATAGAAGAAATTGCTCTCCCATTGGTTGCATCGCCCGCTAATCCATAAACAGTTTCCGTTGGTAATGCTACTAACTTCCCTTGTTCAAGAAGCGCTATTGCCTCTCTTATCGAAGCACTATCGAGTGGTAGAATCGTCATGACACATCATTTCTATAACACTCTTTTAGTGATATTATGCTCTTTTTTATTCATATATCACATTGATTTATATGTTTTTTTAAGTATGGGGTTCATAAATAAAGGTTAGGGAATAGGATTTTCCAATATTCTTCTACAAAACATATCTTATTCTGCTAACTTTCTCTAATAATTTTTTGAATTTTGCTAAGTTCTCTTGTGAAAAGCTATTGTTGAAACTCTTGACATAGACTTAACGTACAGTACATTGTGCTACAATTGAATAGGGGATTTAGCAATGGGAAAAATTCAAGCCCGCATACCTGATCAAGTTCAAGAAATTGCAAGTGCAGTTATTAAGTCTACGGGTTTAACTGTATCGGATGTAGTACGCATGTTTATGACCCGCATTGCTAGAGATCGTACATTACCGCTTGGATCTTTCAACCAAATCCGGAAACATTACGAGCTATCGAGGATGTCGAAATGGGATGCGTCGAACGTACATTATTAGACAGCTTAAGGACCATGATACGCGAAGATAGAACCGAAATGCGTAAATCTGAAAAGAAAACCTAAGCTTGCTATATTGTCTATACGCGTTCATTCCGGTCTGACCTTAAACGTGAAAGCAAAGGTAGGTATGCTAATACACTAGAGAAGGATTTGCTGCTTTTGGTCAAAGCGTTAGCGGAGAATGAACCGCTAAAAGCGCATTGGAGAGATCATGCGCTAACAGGTCAATGGCGCAATTGTCGTGATTGTCATATCAAGCCAGATTTAGTTTTGATCTATCGAAAGCCGAATACCAAAACACTCGAGCTCTTACGACTTGGTTTGCATTCTGAACTACGCTTATGATTGGATCTCCAATTCATAGTAAAAAGAATTTTTCGAAGTTTTTGCTTGTATGACAGTTTTTCTAATTCTTTGAGAACCACTGCTTCAAATGAGCGAAGATGTTGTCTATCGCATCCATGAGGCATGCAAAATCAAGGATAAGCAAAAAAAGAAAAAATGCTATCCACTTCATCAAGCGAGACATCATTTTCACGCTTTGATAGGTGATGAT
>NZ_JBHIRE010000013.1:0-48647 GCF_042196885.1 Bartonella sp. AA86SXKL
GTTTTGCTATTCGTGAAGGTGGTCGTACTGTTGGTGCCGGTATCGTCTCTAAGATCATTGAATAAATAATGCTTGTTGAGTGCTTTGATTATTGAAGGCACTTTGTATAACAGGGAAATAAAGAGCATGAACAGTCAGAATATTCGCATTCGCTTGAAAGCGTTTGATCATAGAATTCTTGATACGTCGACGCGTGAGATCGTATCGACTGCTAAACGTACCGGTGCAAATGTCCGTGGTCCCATTCCGCTTCCGACGCGGATTGAGAAGTTTACGGTCAATCGTGGACCGCATATCGATAAGAAAAGTCGTGAGCAGTTTGAGATGCGAACACATAAGCGTCTTCTTGACATTGTTGATCCAACGCCGCAAACAGTGGATGCGCTTATGAAGCTCGATCTTTCTGCTGGTGTGGATGTAGAAATTAAGCTCTGAGGTTTGAGGACAGAAGGAACAGACCCGATGCGTTCAGGTGTAATAGCACAGAAGCTGGGCATGACCCGTATTTATAATGATGCTGGTGAGCATGTGCCGGTGACGGTACTTCGTTTGGAGAATTGTCAAGTCGTTGCTCAGCGTACAGTTGAAAAGAATGGTTATACTGCTGTTCAATTAGGTGTAGGCTTTGCTAAGGTTAAGAATACTTCACAAGCTCTTCGTGGACATTTTGCTAAGGCTTCTGTTGAGCCTAAAGCCAAAATAGCAGAGTTTCGTGTGAGTCCCGACAATCTTCTTGATGTTGGTACTGAGATTACAGTGGAACATTTTGTTCCAGGACAAAGAGTTGATGTGACTGGTACCAGTATTGGTAAGGGGTTTGCTGGTGTTATGAAACGACATAACTTTGGTGGGCATCGTGCTTCTCATGGTAATTCGATTACACATCGTGCTCATGGTTCTACAGGGCAGTGCCAAGATCCTGGTAAAGTTTTTAAAGGTAAAAAAATGGCTGGCCATATGGGGCAAGTGCGTGTAACAACACAGAATATTGAAGTTATTTCCACTGATAGTGAGCGTGGTTTAATTTTAGTGCGTGGTGCTGTTTCTGGTTCTAAAGGTTCTTGGATTTTGATACGGGATGCTGTGAAGAAGCGTCTTCCTGATAATGCTCCAAAGCCTGCTGGTATTCGCCGTCTTGTGAAGGAGAAAGCGGAAATGGTTACTCCGGTGACGGAAACCTCTGAGGTTGAGGGAGCCTAATAATGGATCTTGTAATTAAAACTCTTGATGGTAATGAAGCTGGCAAATTAAAGGTTTCTGAAGCTATTTTTGATCTTGTTCCGCGTGAGGATATTTTGCAACGTGTTGTTCGTTGGCAGCTTGCACGTCGTCAGCAGGGAAGTCATCAATCCCAAGGTCGTTCTGATGTGTCGCGAACAGGGGCAAAAATGTTTAAACAGAAAGGAACTGGGCGTGCTCGACATTCATCTGCACGTGCACCGCAGTTTAGGGGTGGGGGTAAGGCACATGGACCGGTGGTTCGTAGCCATGCGCATGATCTTCCTAAAAAGATTCGTGCTCTTGGGTTACGTCTTGCTTTATCTGCAAAATTAAAAGCAAAAGATTTAATTATTGTGGATGAGTTGACTGTTAAGGATGCTAAAACGAAAATGCTTGTTTCTCATTTTTCTAAGCTTGGATTTAATAACGCTCTCTTGATTGATGGTAAAGAGATTGATATTAACTTTTTTCGTGCAGCCTCTAATATCCCTAATATTGACATTTTGCCTATTCAGGGAATTAATGTTTATGATATTTTGCGTCGCAGCAAACTTGTTTTATCAAAAGCAGCTGTTGAGGCTCTTGAGGAGCGTTTTAAATGACAGATCTTCGCCATTATGATATAATTATTAGTCCAGTTATTACTGAAAAGGCGACTATGATTTCTGAATATAATCAAGTTGCTTTTAATGTCGCGCCGAAAGCGACGAAGCCTGAGATTAAGGCTGCTATTGAAGCGCTTTTTAGCGTAAAAGTTAAAGCAGTTAACACGATAGTCCGTAAGGGTAAAGTGAAGCGTTTCAAAGGTATAGTTGGTCGGCAGAGTGATGTCAAAAAAGCGATCGTAACTCTGGCCAGTGGTCAGACTATCGACGTTTCGACAGGTCTTTAAGAGGCTCGGAGATAGGAATAATGGCACTTAAGCAGTTTAATCCAACGACACCTGGGCAGCGTCAGCTTGTTATTGTGGAACGTTCTTGTCTTTATAAGGGAAAACCTGTAAAGATGTTAACTGAAGGTTTGTCTTCAAAGGGTGGACGTAATAATCGCGGTCGTGTTACTGCTCGTTTTCAGGGTGGTGGACATAAACGTAGTTATCGGTTTGTCGACTTTAAGCGTCTTAAACGTGATGTTTCAGCAAAAGTTGAGCGTTTAGAATACGATCCTAATCGTACCGCTTTTATTGCTTTAATCCGCTATGAGGATGGGCAATTGAGTTATATTCTTGCACCACAGCGTCTTGGTGTTGGTGATTCTGTTATGGCTGGTTTAAATGTGGATGTTAAACCAGGTAATGCTATGCCTCTTGCTAATATGCCTGTAGGTACAATTATTCATAATGTTGAGATGAAGCCAGGGAAAGGCGGACAGATTGCACGTTCAGCAGGTGCTTATGCGCAGTTGGTTGGACGAGATCATGGTATGGCTATTCTTCGTTTAAATTCTGGTGAGCAGCGTTTGGTTCCGAGTAGCTGTTTTGCAACTGTTGGCGCTGTTTCAAATCCTGATCATGGGAATATTAATGATGGTAAAGCAGGTCGGTCACGTTGGCGTGGTAAGCGTCCACATGTTCGTGGTGTTGCTATGAACCCCGTTGATCATCCACACGGTGGCGGTGAAGGTCGTACATCGGGGGGGCGCCATCCAGTATCTCCTTGGGGTAAACCTACGAAAGGTAAGCGTACGCGCTCCAATAAAGCTACTGATAAATTTATTATGCGTACGCGTCATCAACGCAAGAAATGAGAAAGGTAGTCTGAGGTGGTTCGTTCAGTGTGGAAAGGTCCGTTTGTTGACGGCTATCTTCTTGGTAAAGCAGAGAAGGTACGTTCAAGTGGGCGCAACGAAGTTATAAAAATATGGAGTCGTCGCTCTACTATTTTACCGCAATTTGTTGGTTTAACTTTTGGTGTTTACAACGGTAATAAGCATATTCCTGTTTCTGTTTCTGAAGAGATGGTTGGGCATAAGTTTGGTGAGTTCGCTCCTACCCGAACTTATTATGGTCATGGTGCCGATAAGAAAGCGAAGAGGAAGTAGGAATGGGAAAAGCTAAAGTTTCGCGCCAGCTTAAAGATAATGAAGCAAGAGCTGTCACGCGGACAATTCGTGTTAGTCCGCAGAAGCTTAATTTAGTTGCTGCAATGATTCGTGGTAAAAGAGTTAATGTAGCGCTCGCTGATTTGATGTTTTCACGCAAGCGTATTGCTGCTACTGTGAAAAAAACGCTTGAATCAGCAATTGCAAATGCAGAAAATAACCACGATCTTGATATTGATTCGCTTGTTGTGGCGGAAGCTTATGTTGGTAAGTCGATAGTGATGAAGCGCTTTCATGTTCGTGGTCGAGGGCGTGCTAGTAGAATTGAACGTCCATTTTCGCATCTTACTGTTATTGTTCGTGAAGTTACCGAAAAAGTGGAGGCCGCGTAATGGGGCAGAAGATCAATCCAATAGGACTTCGTCTTGGTGTTAATCGGACTTGGGACTCTCGTTGGTATGCTGATAGTGGTGAATATGGGCGCCTTCTTCATGAAGATTTGAAAATTCGTTCATATGTGCTTGAGGAGCTTAAACAGGCAGCTATTTCTAAGGTTGTTATTGAGCGTCCTCATAAAAAGTGTCGTATTACGATTCATTCTGCACGTCCTGGTTTGATTATTGGTAAAAAGGGTGCTGATATCGAAAAGCTTCGTCGTAAGCTATCAGAAATGACGGATGCTGAAACTTCATTGAATATTGTGGAGATTCGTAAACCGGAGATTGATGCGACAATTATTGCGCAATCAATTGCTCAACAGTTAGAGCGTCGTGTTGCTTTTCGTCGTGCAATGAAGCGTGCTGTTCAGTCTGCTATGCGTCTTGGTGCGGAAGGTATTCGTATCAATTGTTCTGGCCGTCTTGGTGGTGCTGAAATTGCTCGTATGGAATGGTATCGTGAAGGTCGTGTTCCACTTCATACCTTGCGTTCTGATGTTGATTACGGTACAGCAGAAGCTAAGACCGCTTATGGTATTTGTGGTATTAAAGTTTGGGTCTTTAAGGGTGAGATTCTTGAGCATGATCCGATGGCTTCAGAACGTCGTGCTACGGAAGCTGATCAATCTGGTTCTTCATCGAATCGTCGCCGCGAAAATGCTTAGTTTTTGAGATTGAACTAAAATTTGGAGTAGAGAACAATGTTGCAGCCAAAGCGCACAAAGTTCCGTAAACAGTTCAAAGGCCGTATTCACGGTTTTGCGAAGGGTGGTACGGATTTGAATTTCGGTGCCTACGGTTTGAAGGCTGTTGAGCCGGAGCGGGTCACTGCTCGTCAAATTGAAGCGGCGCGTCGTGCGATTACACGTTATATGAAGCGTTCTGGTCGTGTGTGGATTCGTATTTTTCCAGATCTTCCGGTTACATCTAAACCAACTGAAGTTCGTATGGGTAAAGGTAAGGGAAGTGTTGATTATTGGGCTGCACGTGTTGCTCCTGGGCGCGTCATGTTTGAGCTTGATGGAGTTCCGGAGGATGTTGCACGTGAAGCACTAAGATTGGGTGCTGCAAAGTTGCCTATAAAAACGCGTTTCATCCAGCGTATTGCTGAATAGTGAGGTTAAGCGATGAGAGCCACAGAATTACGGGCGCAAACGCTCGACCAAATGAAAGATGAATTGGCTAAGTTAAAGAAAGAGCAATTTAATTTGCGTTTTCAAAAAGCAACAGGTCAATTAGAAAAGACTGCGCGCGTTAGACAAGTTCGTCGTGATATTGCGCGTATTAAAACTTTTCTTCGTCAAAAGATAAGTGAAAGTAAGGTTTAAGGAAATAAGAGATGCCTAAACGCGTTTTGCAGGGTGTTGTTATTAGCGACAAAAGTGATAAGACTGTTGTTGTCAAAGTTGAACGCCGTTATTCTCATCCGCTTCTTAAGAAGACTGTTCGGCAGTCTAAAAATTATAAAGCGCATGACGAAAACAACCAATTTAAGATTGGGGATCAAGTTTCTATTCAAGAATCTAGACCAATTTCGAAAGATAAATGTTGGATTGTTGTAAAAGACAATGTAGCGTAATGAGTTAAGCTTATTGTTTTAGAATTTAACAGTGTGGTTATCATTGATAAATTTGAAGGCGATAACTTTATCGTTATTTGGCAGGCAAATCCGAGTGTGTAAAAGGTACAATCGGATATATGTGTTAAGAGAAGGTGGCCAGTCATGATTCAGATGCAAACAAACCTCGACGTTGCTGATAATTCTGGAGCGCGTCGTGTCATGTGCATCAAAGTGTTAGGCGGTTCAAAGCGGAAATATGCTTCGGTCGGTGACATTATTGTTGTTTCGGTTAAGGATGCAATTCCTCGTGGACGTGTTAAAAAAGGTGATGTTATGAAAGCTGTTGTGGTTCGTACTGCTAAGGATATTCGTCGCGCAGATGGTAGTGTCATTCGTTTTGATAGTAATGCTGCGGTTTTGGTGGATAATAAAAAAGAGCCGATCGGTACTCGTATCTTTGGACCTGTTCCCCGTGAATTGCGTGGTAGGAATCATATGAAGATCATCTCGCTTGCTCCTGAAGTTCTGTAAGGAGTAAATGTTATGCAGAAGATTCGAAAAGGTGATAAAGTTGTTGTTTTGTCCGGTAAGGATAAAGGATGTAGTGGTGAAGTAATTAAGGTTAGTCCAAAAGAGAATAAGGCTTTTGTTCGTGGGATTAATATGATTAAACGTCATCAACGTCAAACGCAGAAGCAAGAAGCTGGAATTATTTCTAAAGAAGCTCCGATTCATCTGTCTAATTTGGCGATTGCTGATCCTAAAGATGGTAGGCCTACACGTGTAGGCTTTCGTGTGAATGCAGATGGTAATAAGGTTCGTTTTGCCAAGCGTTCGGGAGAGTTGATTAATGGCTGAGGAAAGACAAATACCGCGTATGAAAGCGCATTATTTTGAAGTGATTCGTAAAGTGCTTCAAGAGAGGTTTAATTACAGAAATGCAATGCAAATTCCGCGGATTGATAAAGTTGTAATAAATATGGGGATAGGTGAAGCAACTGCTGATTCCAAGAAACCTTCCCTTGCCGCTGAGGATTTAGGGCTAATAACGGGTCAGAAGGCTGTTGTTACGCGTGCGCGTAATTCTATTGCGACCTTTAAGGTTCGTGAAGGAATGCCTCTTGGGGCTAAAGTTACATTGCGTAAAGATCGTATGTTTGAGTTTTTAGATCGTCTTGTGACGATTGCTCTTCCGCGGGTTCGTGACTTTCGTGGTTTAAATCCAAAGAGTTTTGATGGTCGTGGCAATTTTGCTATGGGTATTAAAGAACACATTGTGTTTCCAGAAATCAACTATGATAAAGTTGATCAAATTTGGGGCATGGATATTATTGTTTGTACGACAGCAAAAACGGATGATGAAGCTCGTGAGTTATTGCGTGCTTTTAATTTTCCTTTTCGTTCGTAACGGCAAGCGTAGTGAGGTGAAATTATGGCCAAAGTAAGTGCCGTTGAAAAAAATAAGCGTCGTGAGTTGATGGTAAAGTGCTATGCTGCTCGTCGTGCACGTTTGAAAGCAATAGTTATGGATCAGAAGGTTTCTCTTGAAGAACGTTTTAAAGCTTCTGTTCAGTTGGCAGAGTTGCCGCGTAATTCTTCGAAAGTTCGTATTCGTAATCGCTGTGAGGTTTCAGGTCGTCCGCGGGCTTATTATCGTAAATTAAAAATGTCGCGAATTGCGTTGCGTGAACTTGGCTCTATTGGCTATATTCCTGGTATTGTAAAGTCTAGTTGGTAAGAGGAGATTATTTAATGTCTATGTCAGATCCTCTTGGTGATATGTTAACACGTATTCGTAATGCACTTGGTCGTAAAAAAGGTAAAGTAGTTACTCCAGCTTCGAAGCTTCGTGCACACGTTCTTGATGTTCTTCAGTCGGAAGGTTATATTCGCGGATATAATCGAATTGATTTAGGTGATGGGAAAGCTGAAATTGAAATCGAATTGAAGTATTTTGAAGGGCTGGCTGCTATTCGTGAGATTTCACGTGTATCAAAGCCAGGGCGTCGTGTGTATGTTTCTGCTAAGTCACTTCCTCAGGTGGCAAATGGCCTTGGTATTTCGATTTTATCGACTCCTAAAGGCGTCATGGCAGATCATGAGGCGCGTGAACAGAATGTTGGTGGAGAACTCCTTTGTCGTGTTTTCTAAGTTATGTCAAGAAAACGGAAGAAAAAGTAGGTTAGAACAATGTCTCGTATTGGAAAGAAACCCATTTCAATTCCTTCTGGAGTTACTGCTACTGTTGAAGGTCAGCTGGTTAAGGCAAAAGGTCCAAAAGGTGAGCTGAGTTACGTCGTCAATGATGAAGTCTTAGTCAAACTTGAGGACAATATCATATCAGTTATGCCGCGGGATCAGTCAAAAGATGCGCGTTCTAAATGGGGTATGTCGCGCTCAATGATTGAGAACATTTTTTGTGGTGTGAAAGATGGTTTTGAAAAGAGGTTGGAGATTAATGGGGTTGGTTATCGTGCTGCTTTGCAGGGTAAGGATGTTCAACTATCTCTGGGTTTTTCGCATGATGTGGTTTATAAAGTTCCGTCGGGTGTTACTGTGACTGTTCCTAAGCCAACGGAAATTGTTGTTTCTGGAATTGATAAACAGCAAGTTGGACAAGTTGCAGCGGAGATTCGTGAGTATCGTAGGCCTGAGCCTTATAAAGGTAAAGGTGTTAAGCATGCAGATGAACGTATCTTCCGTAAAGAAGGTAAAAAGAAATAAGGATTTTGTATTATGGTTTCATCTAAGGACATTATCCAACGTCGTGCAAGGCGTGTTCGTCGTAGAATTAAAATGGTTTCTCATGATCGTCCTCGGCTTAGTGTTTATCGTTCAAATCAGAACATTTATGCTCAAGTTATCGATGATTTGCGGGGATGTACACTTGTTTCAGCCTCTACTCTTGAAAGTGATTTGAAAAAATCGTTAAAGAGTGGTGCTGATAAAAAGGCGGCCTTTGCTGTTGGTAAGTTAATTGCTGAGCGTGCGAAGAAAGCGGGTGTTAATGAGGTGGTTTTTGATCGTGGAGCGTATGTGTACCATGGTCGCGTCAAAGCTTTAGCTGAAGCTGCTCGTGAAGGTGGTTTGAATTTCTAAAATTTCTTATTTATGAATGAGTAAGGAGAGTTTAGAGTATTTCGTTTAAGTTCTTCCAGTTTGATGAGGGACTTTGTTATCGTGCTTCCGGAAAAGAAAAAGGAATGAGGAATGGCACAAAAAGAACGTGGTGAGAGAGAAGAACGCGATAATGAATTTGTCGATAGGCTCGTTCATATCAATCGTGTTGCTAAAGTTGTAAAGGGTGGTCGGCGTTTTGGTTTTGCCGCTCTTGTTGTCGTTGGAGATCAAAAAGGGCGTGTGGGTTTTGGACATGGTAAAGCCCGTGAAGTTCCAGAAGCCGTTCGTAAAGCAACGGAATCTGCAAAACGTGGGATGATTTATGTTCCGCTTCGGTCTGGGCGTACATTGCATCATGATCTTGAAGGTCGTCACGGAGCTGGGCGTGTTTTGCTACGTTCGGCTTCTGCTGGTACTGGTATTATTGCTGGGGGACCGATGCGTGCTATTTTTGAAGCTCTTGGTATGCAGGATGTCGTTGCAAAATCACTAGGATCGTCGAATCCTTATAACATGGTTCGTGCAACATTTGATGCATTAAAACATCAAGTGCATCCTAGAGATATTGCTGCTCAACGTGGTATAAAGTATTCGACTTTGCAGGCGCGTCGTCGCCATTTAGTCGACCTAGAAGGGTAGTTTCTGAGATTATCAGAAAAGGAATTAGGAAATGGTTCAGAAAAAATCTCAGAGTGGTAAAACTGTGACTGTGGAACAAATTGGAAGCCCTATTCGAAACTCACAGATTCAGCGTGCAACCTTAAAGGGGCTTGGACTAAATAAAATGCGTCGTCGGCGCGTTTTAGATGATACACTTTGTGTGCGGGGTATGATTGCTCGGGTTCGGCATCTTGTTCGCGTTATAGATGAAGGTTAAGGGTTGCGGGAGTATTAGATATGAAACTCAATGAACTGCGTGATTGCGAAGGCGCAACAAAAAATCGTAAGCGTGTTGGGCGTGGTATTGGTTCCGGTATGGGTAAGACTGGTGGTCGTGGTGTAAAAGGGCAAAAGTCACGTTCTGGTGTTTCCCTTAATGGTTTTGAAGGTGGGCAAATGCCTATCTATCGTCGTTTGCCAAAACGTGGATTTAGGAATTTCTTTGCTAAAACCTACAATGAAGTTTCACTAGGACGTATTCAGTTGGCAGTTGATGCAGGTAAGTTGAATATTGAAAAGCCTGTTGATATGGTTTCTTTGAAAGAGGCTGGTATTATTCGTCGTGAAAAAGATGGGGTTCGTCTTCTTTCTGCTGGTGATTTGAAAACTAAGATTACCTTTCATGTTTCTGGTGCTTCACAAGCTGCTCGTGTTAAGATTGAAAAAGTGGGTGGTCAGGTTATTCTTCCTGATATTGCTCGATAATTTTTTAATATGAATAGAGACCTAAAGAAGAATGATATCTGTTTTGTGGGATCTTTTGTGGAGAATTGTTTAAGTTCTGCATTTGTTTATGTATGCATATATGAATTTTAGGATTATACTTCTGTGATTTAAAGAACTGGAGTGTAAAGTGGAGACGTTTTATGGCATCAGCAGCAGAGCAATTTGCTTCCAATATAAACTTCGGCACCTTTTCGCGTGCAACTGAATTAAAGAAACGTATCTGGTTTACTCTGTTGGCGCTTCTTGTATATCGTTTTGGCACTTACATCTCTCTTCCAGGTATCAATATCGATGCTTTGCGGCAAACATTTGAACATCACGCGTCGGGTGTATTAGGACTCTTTAATATGTTTGCTGGAGGTGCCGTTGGGCGTATGGCTATTTTTGCGCTGGGTATCATGCCTTATATATCGGCATCTATTATTGTGCAATTGTTAACATCTATTATTCCTTCTTTGGAAACTCTTAAAAAAGAAGGAGATTTAGGTCGTAAGATTATCAATCAATATACGCGTTATGTAACAGTCGTATTGGCAATCCTACAAGCTTTTGGTATTGCGGTTGCGCTTGAAAGCGGTATAGGGTCGGGGCTTCAAATTGTTTTAGAACCAGGTCTTATGTTTCGTATTTCTTCTGTTATTACGCTTGTTGGCGGAACGATGTTTCTTATGTGGCTTGGCGAGCAAATTACGTCACGTGGTATTGGTAATGGGGTTTCTCTTATCATTTTTACAGGGATTGTAGCCAACTTTCCTTCTACTTTTGCTCAGCTTTTGACAGCTCATAGTCAGGCTGATTTATCAACTTTTCTTTTAATAGGAATCGTTCTTATTGCTGTTTTGGTTATTGGGCTTATTGTTTTTATAGAGCGTGCGCAACGGCGAATTCTTATCCAATACCCGAAACGTCAGGTCGGTAATCAAATGTTTCAAGGAGATATGTCGCATCTTCCTTTAAAGTTGAATACTGCTGGTGTTATTCCACCTATTTTTGCTTCATCTTTATTATTATTACCTGCCACTATTAATAATTTTTCTGATAAAATGCCACAATGGGTTCAGGAGATTTCTTATGCTCTTGGTCATGGACAGCCACTTTATATGATTGTTTATGCATTTTTAATGGCGTTTTTTTGCTTTTTTTATACAGCTATTGTGTTTAATCCAAGTGATACTGCAGATCAGTTGAAAAAACATTCTGGTTTTATTCCAGGGATTCGTCCAGGTGAGCGTACAGCCGAATATATTGATTACGTTTTGACGCGTATTACTGTTGTGGGGGCACTTTATATTATCTTGGTTTGTTTGTTACCTGAATTTATGATATCTGCATTACAGGTTCCTTTTTATCTTGGGGGAACATCCTTGTTGATTGTTGTTACTGTTACACTTGATACGGTTGCTCAAATTCAGGGGCATCTTGTTGCCCACCAATATGAAGGGTTGATAAAAAAATCAAAACTTCGTGGAGGTAGAAGGAATCGATGAGAGTTATTCTTTTAGGTCCTCCTGGAGCGGGAAAAGGTACGCAAGCAAAAATGTTGACTGAGGAATATAGCATTCCTCATTTATCAACAGGGGATATGTTGCGTGAGGTGATTGCCAAAGAAACGGAGATTGGTAAAAAAGCTAAAGCTATTATAAGTTCTGGTGCTTTGGTACCTGATAGTATTGTTAATCAAATCGTATCAGATCGGATTGATGAAGCTGATTGTGTAAACGGTTTTGTTTTGGATGGATATCCGCGAACTGTAGGGCAGGCAGAAGCGTTGCAACAGATACTGAATTCAAAAAATACGCAGCTTAATGCTGTTATTGAGTTGTGTGTTGATGAAGACGTGTTGATTGAACGTATGAAGAAGCGCGTTGAAGAAACAATAGCGGCTGGTGGACAGGTTCGTTTAGATGACAATCCTGTTGCTTTTGCAAAAAGATTAGTAGAATATCGTGAAAAAACAGCTCCCTTATCAAAATTTTATTCAGAGAGGGGAATGTTGAAGGTTATTGATGGAATGATTGGTGTTGCTGAAGTGACACGTATGATTAGAGGGTTTCTTTCATGAGATTTTTTTAGAAATAAATGAAAAGAGTTGACTTTTGAGATGAAATCTATCAAAAGTGAATTTAATTTATTTTAGTGAAATAATAGGATTCGGAAGAATTTTTTTCTGAGTCTATTTTTTTCTATAAGGTATATCAGGTATTTTATAACAATTTGTCAAAAATAACTAAGGAGAGTAGGCGTGGCTCGTATTGCTGGCGTCAATATCCCGACAAATAAGCGTGTAATTATTGCGCTTCAATATATCCACGGGATTGGACCAAAATTTGCTCAAGAAATTATTGAAAGAGTTGGCATTCCTTTGGGGCGTCGTGTGCATGAGCTTTCAGATGCTGAGGTGCTGCAGATTCGTGAGGCAATAGATCAGGGGTATCAAGTTGAAGGTGATCTTCGTCGTGAGGTTGCTATGAATGTTAAGCGTTTGATGGATCTTGGTTGTTATCGAGGATTGCGTCATCGCCGGTCTTTGCCTGTCCGAGGACAGCGTACACATACGAATGCTCGTACGCGTAAAGGTCCGGCTAAGGCAATCGCCGGTAAGAAGAAATAAGGGCCTTTGTGGAAGGTTTTTATATGTTCTTTTTCTTGTTTGATTTGTTTGACAAGGAAAAAAAGGTGGAGCTGCTGATGTTACGGCAGTGATGAGATCGTTGAAAGGGAAATTATGGCCAAGGAAGCCACACGTGTTCGTCGTCGCGAACGTAAAAATATTTCATCGGGTGTTGTTCATATTAATTCAACATTTAATAACACAATGATTACTATTACTGATGCTCAGGGTAATGCAATTGCTTGGTCATCTGCGGGAGCTCAGGGGTTTAAAGGTGCGCGTAAATCGACACCTTTTGCTGCTCAAGTTGCTGCGGAGGATTGTGCAAGAAAAGCGCAAGAGCATGGTATGCGTTCTTTGGAAGTTGAAGTTTGTGGACCTGGATCAGGGCGTGAATCTGCTCTACGAGCATTGCAATCTGTTGGTTTTGTCATTACTTCTATTCGCGATGTAACACCAATTCCTCATAATGGATGTCGTCCGCGGAAAAGGCGGCGTGTTTAATTGGGTGTTGTTTTTTGTTGTCGGAGATTTCTCTGATGTTCACATTGGTCGTTACGATTGAATGGTAACGGAACTAAAGAACGGGAATAAAAATATGATCCAGAAAAACTGGCAGGAACTTATTAAACCCAATAAGGTTGAATCATGTGCACATGATAATCCAAATATTATAAGTGTGATTGCTGAACCTCTTGAGCGTGGTTTTGGTTTAACGTTAGGAAATGCGCTTCGTCGCGTTTTGTTATCTTCGCTTCGTGGTGCTGCTATTACTGCTGTGCAGATTGACGGTGTCTTGCATGAATTTTCATCGATTCCAGGTGTGCGTGAGGATGTTACGGATATTATTCTGAATATAAAAGAAATTGCGCTTCGTATGGAAGAAGAAGGTCCTAAACGTGTCGTCGTTTATAAAGAGGGGCCTGGTGTCGTGAAAGCGGGAGATATCAGTACAGTTGGGGATATGGAAATTCTAAATCCAGATCATGTTATTTGTACTCTTGATGAAGAAGCTGAAATTCGTATGGAATTTATTGTCAACACAGGAAAGGGGTATGTTCCATCTGATCGTAATTGTGTTGATGATGCACGTATAGGGCTTATTCCAATTGATAGTCTTTATTCACCGATCCGTAAGGTATCTTATAAAGTAGAAAATACACGCGAAGGTCAAGTTCTCGATTATGATAAATTAACGCTCACGATTGAAACAAACGGTGCTGTTAATGGTGAGGATGCTGTTGCTTTTGCAGCACGCATTCTTCAGGATCAATTATCGTTATTTATTAACTTTGAAGAGCCACAGAAGGAGCCTGTTGAAGAGGCTGATTCTGAGCTTTCTTTTAATCCTGCTCTTCTCAAAAAAGTGGATGAATTAGAACTTTCAGTTCGTTCGGCAAATTGTCTTAAGAATGATAATATTGTCTATATTGGTGATCTGATTCAGAAAACAGAATCTGAAATGCTTCGGACACCGAACTTTGGTCGAAAATCGTTGAATGAGATTAAAGAAGTTTTGGCGTGTATGGGTTTACATCTTGGGATGGAGATTCCTGCGTGGCCGCCTGAAAACATTGATGATCTTGCAAAACGTTATGAAGATCAATATTAAAATTAGAATTTAAGGAGAGGGCTTATGCGCCATAGTAAGTCAGGACGCAAGTTGAACCGTACTGCCAGTCACCGTAAAGCGATGTTTGCAAATATGGCAACTTCGTTGATCGAGCATGAGCAGATTGTGACAACGCTTCCAAAAGCTAAAGAAATTCGTCCTATTGTTGAAAAACTTGTTACTCTTGGTAAGCGTGGTGGTTTGCATGCGCGTCGGCAAGCTATTGCAGCACTTCGTGATGCAGGAAAGGTTGCGAAATTATTTGATACGCTTGCGCCACGTTATGCATCACGCAACGGTGGGTATTTGCGTATTATGAAAGCGGGGTTTCGTACCGGTGATAATGCGCCCATGGCTGTTATAGAATTTGTTGATCGTGATGTTGAAGCGAAGGGTGCTGGGGATCGTGCTCGCATGGAAGCTTCTGAGAATGAAAAGGGAACATCTTCGTAGAGTTTTTTATTCTGTTGGATTTTTAAAGGCCGCCTTGTCTTGGGCGGTTTTTTTGTGAGCATTTTTAAGTTTGTTTTAGTTGAGAAATAGGTGCAGAGAGAAAATTATAGAATATTGAATTATCTTATTTTTATAATATTTATTGTTCAAATAGGTTGTTTTTATTCTCTATTATGAAATATTAATAGAGGTCCTTAATTTGCGGGGATACGTTTTTTTATTCTATTAATCTTCAACAGAATGTGCTGATTTTATAAGGAGTGGATTATGAGGTGTTCTTTTTGGGTGCAGATTTTTTTTGTAATTATGATGCAGATATCATTTGATCATGTATATGCTCATGTTCCTCAAACACAAACAGAAATCACTCTTTCATTTGCTCCTTTAGTTAAAAAGACAGTTCCATCTGTTGTAAATATTTATGCAGCTCGACAAATTAGAGCTAGATCACCTTTTGAAGGCGATCCATTTTTTGAGCAATTTTTTGGTCGTTTTCAAAATAAATTTCCTGTTCGTAAGCAATCGTCATTAGGATCAGGGGTGATTGTTGATGCACGTGGTTTGATCGTTACAAATTACCACGTCATTAAAGATGCAAGCGAAATTAAAGTGGCTTTTTCTGATGGACGGGAGTTTGAGAGTAAGGTCGTGCTCAAAGATGAAGCAACTGATATTGCAATTCTTGAAGTTAAGGAAAAAGATGCTCAATTTCCGGTTCTTTCTTTGGGAAATTCTGATACTGTTGAAGTTGGTGATCTTGTTCTTGCTATTGGTAATCCTTTTGGTGTTGGTCAAACAGTTACAAGTGGTATTGTTTCAGCGCAAGCGCGTACACGTGTTGGGATTTCTGATTTTGACTTTTTTATTCAAACAGACGCAGCCATTAATCCAGGGAATTCTGGTGGCGCTTTAATTGATATGAAAGGTCAGTTAATCGGAATTAATACGGCTATTTATTCGCGTTCCGGTGGTTCTGTAGGGATTGGTTTTGCTATTCCAGTTAATCTTGTAAAAGTAATGCTTGATACTGTTAAACGCGGTGGAAAATATTTTGTGCCGCCTTATATTGGGGCTTCTTTTCAAAATGTTACACCTGATATTGCTGGTGGTTTAGGTTTAGAACGTCCCTATGGTGCTCTGATTATTGAAGTTATCAAAGATAGTCCTGCTGAAAAAGCTGGATTGAAAGTAGGTGATGTTATTTTGAGTGTGCAGGGGGTACGCGTTGACAGCCCAGATAGTCTTGGGTATCGTTTGATGACAGCTGACGTTGAGCATAGTCTTGCTTTGGAATATTTACGAAGTGGAAAAACTTTAAAAACACAAATAACAGTTTCATCGATATCAGAAACTGCATTTTTAAAATCTGAAAAAATTACGGGTGAAAGTCCTCTTGCTGGTGCTGAGGTGTTAGATTTAACACCGCAAAATAGTCGACGTTTTCATCTTCCTATATCTGCAAAAGGGGTTGTGATTACCAATCTTGAGGAAATGAGCAATGCTGCTGGAATTTTTCAGTCAGGAGATATTCTACGTGTTGTAAATGGCCATAAAATTCAAACAGTTCATCAGTTGAAAAAGGTTCTTATGCAAGGTCGCTCAAATATGTGGCAATTGGAATATGAACGTGATGGTATGTATATTCGCCAATTTATTCGTTGAGGTTTTTTTTGAAGAAAGATTTTTTTACTTCGTCGTTTGATTTTCAAGTTAATAAAAATCAGCCACTAGCAGAAAGAATGCGCCCTTGTTCTCTCAATGATGTTGTGGGACAAAAGCATTTGATTGGAGAGGATGGTTTGCTTTCACGTATGGCGGCAACAGGCTCAATTGGATCGATGATTTTTTGGGGACCTCCAGGGACGGGAAAAACGACCGTTGCACGTTTGTTAGCCCTTGAAACAAATTTCGCGTTTGAACAGGTTTCTGCTATTTTTACAGGAGTTTCTGAACTTAAAAAGATTTTTGAAGTTGCGCAGAGGCGTTTTATATCTGGGGATAAAACACTTCTCTTTGTTGATGAAATTCATCGGTTTAATCGTGCACAGCAGGATAGTTTTCTTTCTGTGATGGAAGAGGGTACTGTGGTACTTATAGGTGCAACAACCGAAAATCCTTCTTTTGAACTGAATGCTGCCCTTCTTTCGCGTGCACGTGTTTTAACATTTCTTTCTCATGATCATGAAAGTTTGGACATGCTTTTGAGGCGTGCTGAAGAAGTGGAGGGAAAAACTCTTCCCTTGGATAATGATGCCAGAGACGTTTTGATAGAGATGTCTGATGGTGATGCGAGGGTTGCGTTAACATTGGCAGAGGAAGTTTGGTCTATTGCACCATTGGGAGAGATTCTTGATGTTGTTGCTTTGCAAAAAGTTATTCAGCGTCGTGCGCCTATTTATGATAAAGGACGAGATGGGCATTATAATCTCATTTCAGCGTTGCATAAATCCGTTCGTGGATCTGATCCTGATGCTGCGCTTTATTATTTGGCACGTATGTTGGATGCTGGTGAAGATCCTCTCTATATTGGGCGAAGATTGGTTCGTATAGCCGTTGAAGATGTTGGTTTGGCGGATCCTCAAGCTCTTGTCATTTGTAATGCAGCAAAAGATGCCTATGATTATTTAGGATCACCAGAAGGAGAATTGGCTTTGGCGCAAGCATGTCTTTATGTTGCGACTGCGCCAAAGTCAAATGCAGCATATCTTGCGTATAAAGCAGCACTGCGTTGTGCACGCAAAAATGGCTCTTTACCACCTCCTAAGCATATTCTTAATGCTCCTACGAAATTTATGAAGGAAGAAGGGTATGGAAGTGGTTATTGTTATGACCATGATGAACCAGATGCTTTTTCAGGACAAGAATATTTTCCCGAAAAACTTGGGCGTCAGAGTTATTATAAACCAGTTGAGCGTGGTTTTGAGCGTGAAATTGTGAAACGTCTTGAGTGGTGGCAACAGTTGCGCAAAAAACGTAAAGATCAAAATAAAATTTGAGTTGAAATACGTTTTTTATTGATCTCTTATGTTATTGTATGAGAAATTTAGCTTATATTTTAAACATTTATTGCATTGCTTGTAGAGATTTTTTTTTGATATCTCCAAAATTGCATATTTTTTCAAATTTAAATATGTCATTCAACTTTTAAGCTGCTTTATTTTTTTTGGTTTTTATTAAATAATATATTGACTTATAATGATAATTGACTGTTTCGTAAGTTGAATGAAAGTTTCAAATACCGTAAATTTCTCTCATTCCAAGTCTGTTATTTGTTGAAGCAATCAAGTTATTCGCTTGCATGTTACAAGCAGGATTAGCGTGTGATAAAAACTGTACAAGAAAGGACTAAAAATCCCTCTTATGAATCGTCTCAAGTGCCGAGAGCTGTCGCAACATTGGGGGATGATAAATAGTGTGATGGTGCCGGCTTGCTCCTTCTATAGAGTAAAGATGGTGGTGCCTAAAGGGTTTTGCAGTATACCACATTCATAGGTGTTGTCACAAAATGAGCTTGGAAGTTTTGAGAGATGTTTCTTAAATCAAGTGCATGAATATGCAACACAATAGCGTTTTGTTCTTCGATGCAATAGGGTATGAGGTTGATTGATGATGCGTTTTTTGTGTGATCAATAGTGGGAGAATTCTTAGTCTCTCAAGTATTTAATCAAAGGGATAAGCAGAAGGGTTGTAGAACATTGTGTTTAAAATTAAATTGTTCCTTTTCTAGAGAGATATAAATATGTTAACTATGCTTCCATAGAGATATTACTTTATTGAAGTTTATTATGTGTCATAAGATAAGCAATGCCAATTCTTTATTGTGATGGTCATGAATGTTTATGGACATAATGTGGAGATAGGAATGGAAATAGTCTGTGAAAATCTAAACTCAAGCCTTTAGTTAAATTAAAAGTACAGTGTACACTAAAGTTTTAGGTTATTATGGATTCGGTCAAGGATATAATCGTGGATAAAACAAAAGCTCTCGATGCTGCTCTCTCACAAATTGAACGTTCTTTTGGTAAAGGCTCGATTATGCGTCTTGGGCAAAAAGAGCAGGTTGTTGAAATTGAAACAATTCCAACAGGGTCGTTATCCTTGGATATTGCTTTAGGGATTGGTGGATTACCGAAGGGGCGTATTGTTGAGATTTATGGACCAGAAAGTTCTGGGAAAACAACATTGGCTCTCCATGCTATTGCTGAGGCACAGAAAGGTGGTGGGATTTGTGCTTTTATTGATGCAGAGCATGCGCTTGATCCTATTTATGCGCGTAAGCTTGGTGTTGATTTAGAAAACTTGTTCATTTCTCAGCCAGATACCGGTGAACAGGCATTGGAAATTACAGAAACGTTGGTTCGTTCTGGTGCCGTTGATGTGCTTGTTGTGGATTCTGTCGCAGCTTTAACACCGCGAGCAGAAATTGACGGTGAAATGGGTGATGCTTTGCCCGGATTGCAAGCTCGGTTAATGAGTAAAGCGTTACGAAAATTAACCGCAGCAATTTTTCGCTCTAACTGTATGGTTGTTTTTATTAATCAAATTCGCATGAAAATTGGTGTGATGTTTGGTTCTCCTGAAACGACAACGGGTGGAAACGCTTTAAAGTTTTATGCTTCTGTTCGTTTAGATATTCGTCGCATTGGATCCATTAAAGATAGGGATTCAATCGTTGGTAATCAGACGCGCGTTAAAGTGGTGAAAAATAAATTGGCACCTCCATTCAAACAGGTTGAGTTTGATATTATTTATGGTGAAGGTATTTCCAAAGTAGGTGAATTGATTGATTTGGGTGTCAAGGTTGGTGTTGTGGAAAAATCTGGTGCATGGTTTTCTTATAATTCTCAGCGTTTAGGGCAGGGGCGTGAGAATGCAAAGCAGTTTTTACGTGAACATGTGGAAATAGCTACAGAGATTGAAGCAGCTTTGCGCCAAAATGCTGGTTTGATTGCGATTGAATTGTTAGAAAATGCAGGGTCAGAAAATATAGAAAGTGATGAAGCCATTTGATGGGGCGTTTTTTTTTCGTTTATAATTTTTTTTCCTTTAAGATTTTTCTGTTTTTTTGTTTGAGTTTTTAAATACGCAGTCGTTTTTTTCTCAATTTTTTAAAACAAATATTCCATTTTTGATTAAATTGACTCCATGCGTGGCGAAGAGGATTTAATGAGGGGGATTTTTCTTTTATGGTTTTGTGCTGTATTGAGCAGGTGTCAACATGAATAGTGTTAATAATATTCGGTCAATATTTTTGGATTATTTTCATCGTAATGGGCATAAAGTTCTTTCTTCTAGTCCGCTTGTTCCGCGGAATGATCCTACACTTATGTTTACAAATGCAGGGATGGTGCAGTTTAAAAATGTTTTTACTGGACTTGAACAACCTTCTTATACGCAGGCAACAACGGCACAAAAATGTGTTCGTGCGGGTGGAAAGCATAATGATCTTGATAATGTTGGTTATACGGCGCGCCATCATACATTTTTTGAAATGCTGGGTAATTTTTCTTTCGGTGATTATTTCAAGGAAGAAGCTATTTTTTTATCATGGAATCTTTTAACAAAGGAATTTTGCCTGCCAAAAGATAAATTGTTGGTGACAGTTTATCAGAGTGATGATGTTGCTGCTGAACTGTGGCGTAAAATTTCTGGTCTTCCAGATGAAAAAATTGTCCGTATTGCGACGGCTGATAATTTTTGGTCGATGGGAGAAACAGGCCCTTGTGGGCCTTGTTCGGAGATTTTTTATGATCATGGTGATGAAATCTGGGGCGGTCCTCCTGGAAGTGCTAATGAAGATGGGGATCGCTTTATTGAGATTTGGAATCTTGTTTTTATGCAGTATGAGCAAGTTTCCAAGGAAGAACGTGTTAACTTACCTCATCCTTCTATTGATACCGGTATGGGGTTAGAGCGTATTGCAGCTGTTTTACAGAGCGTTCATGATAATTATGACATTGATCTTTTTCGTGCATTAATTGACGCGTCAGAAGAAATTACAGGGATTGAGGCAAAGGGTGATTTTATTGCCAGCCATCGTGTCATTGCTGATCATCTTCGCTCATCTGCATTTTTGATTGCTGATGGTGTGCTTCCTTCTAATGAAGGAAGAGGATATGTTTTACGTCGTATTATGCGTCGTGCTATGCGTCATGCGCATCTTCTTGGTGCTAAAGAGCCCTTAATGTGGCGACTTTTGCCTGCTTTAATTCGCGAAATGGGACAAGCTTATCCTGAGTTGGTGCGTGCTGAATCTTTGGTTTCAGAAACTTTAAGGTTAGAAGAAATACGTTTTCGTAAAACGCTTGAACGAGGACTTGGTTTGTTGAACGAAGCAAGTACCGATCTTAAAGAAGGGGACTATTTGAATGGTGAAGTTGCTTTCAAGCTCTATGATACCTATGGTTTTCCGCTTGATTTGACGCAAGATGTTCTTCGTCGTCGAGGAATCTCTGTTGATGTTGGTGCTTTTGATAAAGCGATGGAACGCCAAAAAGAGGAAGCACGTGCCAATTGGTCTGGTTCTGGAGAAGCTGTAACAGAGAAAATCTGGTTTTCTGTTCGTGATCAAGTGGGGGCCACAGAATTTTTAGGTTATGAAACTGAGACAGCGAAAGGTATTCTTACAGCTCTTGTGTGTGATGGTAAAATTGTTGATCATATTTTTTCAGGTCAGAAAGCTATGCTTGTTGTTAATCAGACACCTTTTTATGGTGAATCTGGTGGGCAAATTGGTGATAGCGGTATCATTTCTGGTGAAAATTTTATTTTTACGGTGCATGATACCCAAAGAAAGGGCGATGGTGTTTTTATCCATATTGGGGAGGTGAAATCTGGTCAGGCATCGAGGTCTGATTGTGTAGAATTAACGGTTGATATTGTTCGTCGTAAGAAAATTCGCGCGAATCACTCTGCTACTCATTTGTTACACGAAGCTTTACGCCAAACATTGGGGGACCATGTTACACAAAAGGGCTCTCTTGTATCGCCAGATCGGTTGCGTTTTGATTTTTCACATCCAAAATCTGTTTCACCAAAAGAATTGAAAAAAATAGAAGATTTAGCCAATGAGATTATTTTGCAAAATAGTAGAGTGATAACGCGCCTCATGGCTGTAGATGATGCCATTTCTGAAGGAGCCATGGCATTGTTTGGTGAAAAATATGGTGATGAAGTTCGTGTTGTTTCTATGGGGGAGCCACTTGAACAGGGAAGATTAAAAAAGCGTTGGTCAATTGAGCTTTGTGGAGGGACACATGTGGAGCGAACAGGTGATATCGGTTTGATTCATATTGTTTCTGAAAGTTCTGTTTCAGCTGGAGTGCGGCGTATTGAAGCTTTAACAGGCAAAGAAGCACGTCTTTATCTTAGCCGCCAAGATGAACGTATTCATGAAATTGCTGATCTTTTAAAAACTTCTTCTGTTGGCGTGGAAGAACGGGTGCGAATTTTGCTTGATGATCGTCGTAAACTTGAAAAAGAATTGAATGATGTACGCAAGAAAATGATGTTGAGTGGTGGAATAACAGAAAGGAGCCAAGATGATATTATCATCATCAATGGGTTTTCTTTTACCGGACGCGTTGTTAAAAATATTTTACCACGGGATCTTAAGGCGCTTGTCGATTCTGAGAAAAAACAAATTGGATCTGGAGTGGTTGCTTTTATTAGTGTCTCGGAGGATGGAAAAGGGAGTGCTGTTGTCGGTGTTACGGATGATTTAACGGATAAATTAAATGCTGTAGATCTCGTTCGTATTCTTTCAGCGATGCTTGGTGGTAAAGGTGGAGGTGGCCGTCCTGATATGGCGCAGGCTGGTGGTCCTGAGGGGAACAAAGCTGATGAGGCATTTGTGGCACTAAAAGATTTTCTTGAAAAAAATTAAAGAATGAAATCATTCTGCATAGGTGTTTTTCACATTGTTATATTTGGTTGGCATCTATGTATCATGAATATCTGTCTGGTGTATTTCTGAAATGCAGATACAGCGTAATTGGGGAAAATACAATTGTAAAGATAAAGACAGTGTTTGTCTTTATCACCACTTTATCATTTGGCTTTATAGCTTCCAAGCGTTTCAGGAATCACCTTTTTAAGATAAGATAGATTATGCAGCACTTCATGCTTTGCTGTGTATTCTTTTACTAGGGAGACTAGTTATTATGTTGCTCTTATAGATTTTTTGAAGAAACATCTCTTTTTATGAAAGAAAAATATAAGATTTATTGCATACGATTATCCTTATAAAGTTATAAGCTGTCATTATTCGATTAGTTTTCAAATGAATAAAATCTCTTTCCTTGAAAAGGCTTATAAAAGCGTTGTTATATCTTAGAGCTATTGTTTTCATTTTGCTTGTTATGTACAAGAAAACAGTTTTTTGGTTTATTATTAAAAGGTCTTGAAAGGAATATTCTCCTATCTTTATAAATCTTTATTTCATATTATAAAGTAATGAATTATCAATATGAATCAAAGGAATATCACATAAATCTAAAGATTTAGATTAATATCTAATTTATTTATGATAAAATTGCTTTAATACATTGAGTTATAATGATAATTTATCGTTTTATCTTTTGAATAAGAGCTACGAATATTCGTAGGATTTTATTATTTCAAATTCTGTGTATGTTAAATTAATCAAAACCACTCACGAATGTCGTTGTGAAATGGGCTTAAGAGCATTGAGAAATGTTTCTTAAAAAAAGTCATATGAATGTGCAAAACAATGATGTTCTGTTCTTTATGAGAGGACTATAAAGAAAGTGATAAACAAAGTGCAACGCAATACATAATATTCATTATTTAAAAGATATTTCTTTAGTTCGTTTTGAAATTCGTAAAGCTGAGTAAAAAGAAGACGGTAAAACTGGAAATTGTTTTTACCTTTACATTTTCCCTAAATGAGAATGTATACTCGTCAATATTCACAGATATAGGGAAATATTTTTGTCCCAATCTAGTAAAATTGCAATAGCAGAGAAAATACTAGACTGTTTTAATATTTTTCTTAAATACCTAAAATGGATTGTGGTATTTTTAGAAATCTTTTTACTTGTATCATATATAAGCACTCTTGTTATTCTGAGGAGGATTTTTTTGCTTGAAAAGAGTATCAATTTTATGATGCTATGGCTTCATGTAAGGGGATAACATTTTCTCCTTCTCTTTTTGGTGGTTTGATTGTTAAACCACTTGCCTTTAAAAATTTAGAGAAACGTCCCCCTCTATCGATTAATTCTTGAAAGTTTCCTTTTTCCATTAAGTGACCATGATCCAGAAAGAGTATCACATCAGCATTGCGTACTGTTGAGAGGCGATGTGCTATAATAAAAGTAGTACGGTTATGGCTTATACAATCGAGAGCATCTTTGACTCGTGCTTCTGTTTCAACATCAAGAGCGCTTGTTGCTTCATCTAGAATGAGAATAGGGGCATTTTTTAAAACAGCGCGTGCAATTGCTAGTCGTTGTTTTTCTCCACCTGATAATTGAGATCCTCGTTCGCCCACTATTGTGTTATAACAATCAGCTTTTTTTAGAATAAAATCGTGAGCTTCTGCTATTTTTGCTGCTTCATAAAGTTCTTCATTCGTTGCGCTCGCTTTTCCTATTGAAATATTGTCATGAATAGTACGGTTGAAAAGACCCGAGTCTTGAAATACTGTTGCTAGAGATTTGCGTAAAGATTCGCGATTGATTGAGCATATATTTATTCCATCAATGGAGATATGCCCAAGGGTAGGGTCGTATACGCGCTGCAACAGATTGATCAATGTTGTTTTTCCAGCCCCTGTTGGTCCTACAATCGCAACAGTTTGTCCTGCTTTAACTTCAAAGGAAATATCAAAAACACCTTGAGAAGAATTTTGGAATTGATAGGTCACGTGATGAAATTGTATGGCGCCTTTAACATTTTGGAGGGAAGGAAGATTTTGCGGTTCGTTGATATGAAAGGTTGAGTCTTCCATTTCAAAAAATTCTTGCAGTTTTGCTTGTGAGGATATTGCACAATTAATAAAACTGCTCATTTGGTCTAGGCGGCTAATCATGAGTTGTGCAAATCCAACAAAAGCAACGACTTCACCTACTCGTAATTGATCTTTTGCAACAAAAAAAGCTCCAAGGAGAAGAACACAAACGATTGAAATTGTTGAAGCCATTCGATTTAAGCCACTGGCGAGCGCCCACCAATTGAGAACAGGATTTTGTGCTTTAAGAAGAGCATTTGTATGTTGATGCAGTATGGAAGTTTCTTCTTTTATTCGGTTATAACTTTGTACAATGGAAACATTAGAGATTGAATCACTGACATGCTTAAAAAGGTTATGATGATAGCATTCTACAGCGGCTTGTCCGTCTTTTGTTTTTCGCATCACTAAACGTGCAATTAATACATAAATGATGGCAAGCACAACCAAGACTATTGAAAGACGCCAATTCATATTAAACGCTATGGGGATGAGAACCAATAAGGCGACAAGCGTTGAGAGATGTTGGCGCATAAAATCAAGCCATATGGTTGACATGGAATCTATTGCGCGCAAAAGTGTATGGAGTGCGTTGGAAGTTCCACGTTGTTGATGCCAAATTAAAGGCATGGCAATGATACGTTCGAAAGATTCCGTTAAAACCGTTAAGCGGCGTCTATGGGCTAAGCGGTCAGCACCGCGAGCAACAAGGACATAAGCAATAATATGTGAAAGTCCAAAACAAACCCAAATGGCAAGAGTAGGGATGATAGCTGTTTTGTCTGTAATAGAATCAATAACTTGTCCAAATAAAATAGGTTCTGCAATAGTGATAATAGCTAATATAACATTAGCGGTACAGATTAAAAGGGATGCATTTTTTTCTCTATTTAGGTAAGTGAGAACACGTGCATAGGTTTTGAATAAGGACACGGTTAATTATCTCCATTCGCTATTAAGCGTAAAGGCTGTTGATTTTTACAACGCTTAGTTTTTAGCTAATAAAATTTGGACGTTAAGAAAAGGAAATTTTGGATACTAACTGTAATATGGTGTGATAAAACCAACTAAAATATGAATTTTTGTGTTTATAAAGGCGCAAAAATAGATCAATAAAATTAGCAGGTAAGGGAATTTTCATGGCAGGCATAGAAATAAAAAAAGTTGAGGCAGATGAAAATGGAATGCGCTTAGATCGCTGGTTTAAAGTGCATTATCCAGGACTTGGTTTTGGAGCTTTGCAAAAATTGTTGCGTTCTGGTCAGATACGGGTTGATAGTGGACGTGTTAAAGCCGATACGCGTCTTTGTATAGGGCAAGCTGTTCGTATTCCACCTCTCCCTATTAATGACAAGGAAAATCTTTCAATAACGGATAAAACACTTCGTGGGCAGGATGATGGGACCGTTTTGAAAAAAATGCTGCTTTATGAAGATCCAAAGGTATTTGTTTTTAATAAACCAGCTGGGTTGGCTGTACAAGGAGGCTCTGGTTTAACACGTCATATGGATAGTATGCTTGAGGTATGGCGCAATAAAAAAGGTGAAAAGCCGCGTTTGGTTCATCGTCTTGATCGTGAGACGTCGGGTGTGCTTATTGTTGCGCGATCAAGGGGAGCTGCTCAGTCCTTAACTGCTGCTTTTAGAGCGCGAGAAACAAAAAAGACTTATTGGGCGTTGGTTCGGGGTGTGCCTAAAAAAAAGCAGGACAAAATTTCAACGTGGATGGTTAAGGAAATGACTGCACAAGGTGACAAAATGCGTGTTTGTGAACATGGGGAGCCAGATTCACATCATGCGGTTTCCTACTATCGCGTTTTAGATACGCGAGGGCGGGCTCTTTCGTGGCTTGAAATGGAACCCTATACAGGGAGAACACATCAGCTTCGTGTGCATGCTGCCCATATGGATCATCCTATCATTGGCGATACAAAGTATTTTTTTTCTGATAGTAATTGGACATTACCAGGAGGAATTCAAAATCGTCTTCATCTTCATGCACGTCGTATTCGTATTCCTCATCCTTCAGGAGGAATATTGGACATTGTTGCACCTTTACCACCTCATATGGTCCAAAGTTTTAATCTTTTATCTTTTAATGAGAGTGATGCTGAAACCAACTAAACAAACTTCATTTGTTCTTTTTGATTGATACAAATTTTGTCTATAAATTTTATAAGATGAATAGGGCATTATTTGAAGAAAGTTTTTGATAAGTCAATTGCTATGAGAAAATTGTGTTTTTGAGTGATGAAATTTTCGAATATCATGGCTTTCTTTCTACAGATCTTTATCCATAATTGATTGTATTGTTATTTTTGGATATGATGTATCGTTTAATAATCTGAGTTTATGAAGCTGCTCCTTTGAATTATCTACAGAGGTCATATATTGGGGAGGCGTGTCTGTTGAGGGAGATGAGTTAGATAAAATCTGAAAGATATTTACTAAAATAGTGAAAGCAATTTTAGTTTTTTCATGGGGAATAATGGAGGCATTTTATAGTAATGCTGAGGGAAAGTAGCCTCTCAAAAAATTCCTGTTGTCAAGGATTTTTGTTTTGTTATCAATGTGGTTTGATATGCTTATAGTATAGATTTATGCTTTGTATCTTTGCTTACACAATGAAGCCTTCTTAGCAAAGCTCTCCTTTCAATGACCAATTATTTTTCTACTTACTTAGTTTATCCAAAAGATTATCTTTCATAAAAGAAGAAATAAGTTTTTAGTATCTTAATGCTTCATTGAAGTGAACTCATCACATTGAAAAAATATCTAGACAAAAAATTGGAGATAAAACGTCAGGTGCGTTTTATTGCTCTAGGGAGGGCTTGAACACTTTTGTTTTTTCTAGTGAACAAAAACAGATATTTATTATGGGAACATTCAAAGGGGAGATAAGTTGAAATTAGGAGTGACTGATGGGATCATTATTGATTGACGTTAATAACGTCTCAAAAATATATCGCAACATTGACAGAGAAATTGGTTTTAAAAACAAGGTGTTTTCTCTCTTCAAGCCGGATTATACAAATCATTATGTGTTAAAAGATATGAGTTTCACCCTCTTTTCAGGGCAATCGTTAGCAATTCTTGGCCCTAACGGAGCGGGTAAATCGACACTGATTAAAATACTTTCTGGTATACAATACGCTGATGAGGGATGTGTTAAAGTCCTTGGTGTTGATCCTTATAAAGCGAAGAAAAATCTGTTCAAGTCTTTGGGTGTGGTCTTTGGTCATAAGAATTGTTTATGGTGGGATTTGCCCTTACGCTACAGTCTGGATATGGTTCAACCATTATATGGTCTTGAACGCGCCTCTTTTACCCGTGATCTTAAAGAGATCGCTGAGTTACTGGGTCTTGAGCATATTATGGATAAGCCAGTGCGGATACTTAGTCTGGGTGAGAGAGTGAAAAGTGAATTGGCATTTAATCTCTCCTTTAGACCTAAACTGTTGTTTCTCGATGAGCCAAGTATTGGTCTTGATCTTACATCTAAGCATGAAATCAGGGAGCTTCTTAAAAAACTGAAAAGGGAGCGTGGCACTGGGTATATCATCACAAGTCATGATATGGGAGATATTGATGGATACGTCGATGATATTATTCTCTTGCATAAAGGAAAGAAACAGTTTCATGGTAATCTTCATGCGCTTAAAAATGTCATTCCTTCTTTGGTGAGAATGACACTTTTTTGTGAACACTTGGCGGCACCTTCAGCTGTTGTAGAAAAAATTGATGAGATTGCGTTGAAATTATCTACTCCTTTAAAAGATAAGTACTTTAACGCTGAAGAATGCTCGCTGGAGGTTTCGTTGCCCCGTGAGGATTTTGCGCGTTTTGTACGCGAAATTACAACCAAATTGAACTGTACGTTCTCTGTATCCACTCCCTCTCTTGAAGAGATGCTCCGTGTTAAATTTAAAGAATTTATCTAACCACTGCTTTGGTATGTTTCTTTTTGCCAAGAATGGATTACTGACTGTTCTAAGTGATAGAGCAATGTTTTTTACCGATATTATCATTGGGACACTTTCGCCATTTGTTATTCAACTTCTATTATGGAATGCACTTTTCTCTGATACGGGCAACACCATAAATGGCTTTAGCTTTTATGATATGATGTATTATTATGCTTTTGCTTTAGTCCTAGGTCGCTTAAATAATGGTTATAATGTGATTAAGTTTTTCTCTCATCATGTTAAAGAAGGTCAATTAGAAGTATATCTTACAAAGCCCTTTAGTTATATGACACAAATGCTTTTTACTTTTTTAGGGGAGAGTGTATTATATAGCATTCCCTTATTGGCTCTTTTTGTTGTTAAGCTTGTTTTATCCTATGAAAATATTCTGGGATTGGTCATCGCTTTTCTGTTCTTTTTTTTGGTTGTTATTCTATCACAATTGCTTTGTTTTTTAATCTCTTTTGGAATTGCCTTATTAAGCTTTTGGGTGATTGAGTACAATATATTACTTTCTTTCAGTATTCTCAGTTCAGCGCTTCTTGGGGGTGTTCTTTTACCACCATCTTTTTGGCCGGTGTGGCTTATTCCGCTTATGCAATTTAATCCTTATCGTTTCATGATATCAGCTCCTGCCGAGTTTTTCGCGACGCAAAATTTAGCGTTGTTTCAGCAGTTTATTTTCGGAAGTTTTACTTATATTTTGTGTTTTTTATTCTTAATTTATATTGCTTGGAATAAAGGGATGAAAGCATATAATGGAGCAGGTGGTTGAGATGAAAATCATCCTTCATTTTATCAGTCTGAATATCCGCCGACAGATTGTTTATGGTAAGAATTTGGCTGGGGAGTTTATGCTTTCTCTATGCTATTATTTTATTCAATTCATATTTATTGATAGAATATCTTCTTTTTCAGGAAAGATCGGTAACTATAGCAGAGATGAAATCCATTTTATCTTTGTTGTCTTTGTTTTACTTGGAATATTTTTGAATATTTTTACTAATTCTATTGAAACGTTTTTTGAAAAAGTAGCGGATGGTAAAATTGAACCATACTTGATAAAGCCCGTTTCAATCTGGTTGTTGATGTTGTTTGGTTGGTGTAAACCTCTTAATTTGATCAAGCTCTTTGTCCTTTATGTTAGTGCCTATTTATTTGTATCATTACCGAATATTTCTGATCTTAAGCTAAGATGGATCTCTTTTATTGTTGCAATATTTTGTGTTTTTATCGTCAATATTTGTTTTTTCATGATGTTCAATTTTATAACATTTATTATTAGCCGTAAGATGCCTGTCGAATATTTTCATGAAATGATTTACGAGCTTTCATTTGTGCCAATAGGAATTTATCCTTTAAGCATTGTAAAATGGCTTTTGTTTATGCTTCCCATGGCTTTTTCTGCTTCCTTGCCTGTGTCATTGTTGCTTGGTAAAGACGAATGGAATATTGGATATCTTCTGTTGAGCGCTTTTCTTTCCATGGTCATGACTTTCATAAGTTATAAGAAAACAATGCGTAAATTTAATGGATTAGGGGGATAATATAAAAGTCATCATGATTATAAAAATAAAAAATTGAGTGAAAATTCTATCGTACTGTAAAATATCGTTATTTATCCTGGCGGTATAGGGTATGTAAAATTTACACATGAGGATTTTTATTAGACATATTCATGCATAAAATCGGTCGTATTTCTATAGCTATGAGCAAAGAATTTACAACAGAAATCATAGAGTTAAATTTCTTGGTTTTAGATCAGTTTTAGTTTGAGTTTGGATGGCTGCTTGATGACACAAGCCAATTGTAAGATGGTGTACAATATTAGTAGTGCTTTCTCCTCCGAGCAAAATTTACTTTTGTTGCGTTTATAGTGCTAAAAAACTGTCAAAGATGGGTAATTTTTATATGTGCAAAATGTGGTTATTCGTGCGGATTTTGTTGGTACATTCAATATATTATTACGTGGATGAGTTTTTGCTTAAACAATAAGAAAATTGACAGAATAAAGCTTTTAAGTTGCCCGATAGAAAGCTAAGAGCTTCGCCAAACAACATGATAGCAATTATCAAGACAACAATCACATAGAGATTTTTCAGCATGCTGAGCAGTCAAAATTCAGTTAATAATTGCTTGGAAATAAAAGGATTCACCAATCCAAGCAGGCAAAAACGATGGCAACGCAACTGAGTTCAATAACATAATTAAATATATTTCTTTGTTGTTCTTGTAAACAAAGAGAATTATACCTTATTTTCTTGTGAATTTCTTATTCTATTTAATAGAAAGATAATTATTATGTAATATTTTAGTATTATTATAAATATTATTATTTAATTAAAAATATACAATTTAAACACATACAATATAAACATAATATATTTATATTATTTTAAATAGGTTATTTTAAAAAGTAATTAAATAAGATATTATTTTGTAAAAAAATATTTTCTATTTTTTAAATATTAATAAGCTCATTTTTCAATTTTTCTTAACAATGATAAGAGTAAAATGTAGTTTTACATCCTCTTTTACAATAAATAAAAATTATACTTTAATCTGGTGTTACTCTCTAAGCTTAGAGCTATACAGATGTTATTGCTTATCATTAATAAAACTAATGTGATTGATGGCGTAGAGATTACAAAGGGCTAAATTTTTTTGCATGTAATTCATATCTTTTACAAGACTTTAAAAATAACACAGAAAAAATGAGAGAGGAAGGAATAGTGAACAAGAGTGATAAGCTTTTTCATTTTCTAGTGTTATGATTACTTTTGTATTTTACGGTTCATTCATTGTATGTATGATCAATTCCAAAATTTTTATTTTAAGCTTATAGTGAATCTATATTTTAGTCTGTTATTGAAGTGTTGTCGTGATTGAGATTACAATATCACAGTAGTGAACACTCTGATTTAATAGAGAAGATTGTTTGCTAGCAAATAATCTATCCATATCAACGTTATTTAAATTTTTTTCCAAAATATATATATCGATGTTAATTTTCGTGATTGATATCTTTTCTAAGATGAAAAGGGGCATGAGCTGATTTAAATATCCATAAATTTTTCGTATTAACTCAAAAAATATACGATCACATCATTTTACGGCTATTCTAGATTATCATTTTGATAAACTGAATAAGTATAGCGATGCGTCTTACAAATATTTGCTAAAATGCTTTTATTGGACATTATTAAATTTTTATGATTCATATTTTTAATCATTTTATCTTGGTTAGAAAGAAGGTGTATTCATTTTTATTTCTCTATTTTATCTTAGAGTCGTGGAATTATATTAATGTTAGAAAGTTATAATTGTGGAAGACAATGAACTTTATTAAAATTATTCCACGTTCTTGTAGAAACGCATGGCTGTGAAATCGTTGAAATGTGTAATAGCTTATGGCATTAGATTTGGCGCATTCACCAAAGTTATCCCTTATCTTACCTAATTTAGCTTTTTCAATCAAAGAGTTAAGCTGGTGCTTACGCTAATTGTAGCTGGGGCAAATATTTTTTCTCAATCTATCCTAAGGAAAAATTATTTTATAAAAATATTTATTTTACTATATTATACAAAAAAATAAAAATATTATGTGTAACTAAAAAACAACATATTGATATTTTTATATATTATAAAATCATAATAATATTTATGATAATAAAGCTAAATTTATAATAAAAACAATAAAATAATTTTATTTTAATATATTTTAATCATTAAACTACATAATGTAAAGTACAAATAAAATAATTGACAATTATTAAATAAACATGTAACGGATATATTGTAAGTGTAATATAATATAAAATTAACAATTAAAATAAAATTATTAATTAAATTTTGTATTATATTTTTATTATCAGAAGATAAATATACTTTATCGATAGATAACGGAATGTTTTCTATTTAGAGGGGGCGGTAAAGAAAATTTATTTTACTAAATATTGTAATTAGGTGGTTATGATGAAAATATTCAAGCATTGTATAGTATGTTTTGTTGCAGTAGCGATTTTCTTTTCACAGATTTTAAGAGCCAATGCTGATTCTTTAAATGGCAGATTTCAAAATGCTGGTTTTATTTCTGTAATGACACAGGAAAATAGAGTTATTAAAGCTGTTGATATGATTATTAGCCAGTTTGGAGGACAAGGGGCTGAGAAAAATGTCCAAAAAGTTGCGGGTTTAATGGGGTTGGAGACAGCGATTTTTGGTCTCATCGCATATCTTGTATATTTCTTTACTAGAAAGCCACCGAGTCCTAACAGAGAGACAGGTGGAAGAACATTCGATGCTTTTGCTCATAGTTCATGGGCTTTGAATTAAAAGATATTATCCTTGATAAACTTTGAATTATGCTGTTATTGAATGTTTTATATTAAATAAACCGTGATATTTAATCACGGTTTATTTATTTTTTTTAATCTTAATGACCTTGATAAGTTTATCCTTTTATATCATTAAGATATTGTTTTGTGGATGCCTGTATATGGTGCATTAAATTCAGCTAATCAGTTGCTTTTTAAATTTACTTAAATTTTTTTCTCTTCAAAATGCGCATTTGAGCTAAGTTTGTGGTTGATATTTTTTTTATGATGAAAACGCGAATGCATTAATTGAGATATCCATAAACTTTGTATATCAACTCAAAAAATACAAGGTCACACAATCTTACGACTATTTGTGGGTTTTATGTTGATGAACTGAATAAGTATAGCGATGCGTCTTACAAATATTTGCAAAAATGCTTTTATTGGAATCTTTTAATCTCTTTGTGGTTTACAATTCATTTTATCATTTTATCTTAAGCAAAGAGAATGTGGATTCATTTCTATTTCTCTATTTTATCTGAGAAGGGTGGAGTTATACGAATGTCAAAAAAAGTCATGATCGTGGAAGATAATGAGCTTAATATGAAGTTATTTCGCGATCTTGTAGAAGCGAGTGGTTATGAAACCGTTGAAACACGTAATGGTCTTATGGCATTAGATTTGGCGCGTTCATCAATGCCATCTCTTATCCTTGTGGATATCCAGTTGCCAGAGGTCTCTGGAATAGATGTTATTAAACAATTAAAAGAAGATGAAGAACTTCGATCAATCCCCGTTGTTGCTGTAACAGCTTTTGCTATGAAAGGCGATGAGGAGCGAATTCGTGCCAGTGGATGTGAAGAATATATGTCAAAGCCTATTTCTGTCCCTCATTTTATTACAATGGTAAAGCATTTCTTGGACTAAAGCTTGTTAAGTGATGATAGAAAAAATATTGAAAAGCTTATAAGATTGCTAAAGTTGTCGCGTAAATATTTTTGTGCTTTAGCACGTCGATATATTACAAGTTAGTAAAACAGATTTAAAAAATTGAAACTGAAGTTTTGAATTTTTTCGGTCTATTTTTCTTGCCTTTTATCTTAAGAGAAGAGGTTGTTTTGCATTCTTGTTTTTTCTAATCGGTATAGATTTGTTCCTACATTCATCTAAAAGTCTGTTTTAGCAGTTTAAAAAAGCCCCGTTTTTGTCCGAGGCTTTATGCATTGCAAAAATTGAAATTAACGCTTTGAGAATTGGAAAGAACGACGTGCTTTTGCTTTACCGTATTTTTTACGTTCAACAACACGACTATCACGGGTAAGAAACCCACCTTTTTTCAAGATTGAGCGAAGTTCTGGTTCGTAATAGGTTAAAGCTTTGGAAATGCCATGGCGCACTGCACCGGCTTGTCCAGAAAGACCACCGCCTGCAACGGTTGCAATAATATCAAACTGGGTATCCCTATTTGTTGCAACAATTGGTTGACGAAGAATCATTCTAAGAACAGGACGAGCAAAATATTTGTCAAATTCCTTATTGTTGATCGTGATTTTTCCAGAACCTGGTTTAATCCATACACGCGCAACAGCGTCTTTACGCTTTCCTGTTGCGTAAGCACGTCCTTGTGAATCAAGCTTCTGCACGTGAACAGGAACAACATTTTCATGTGTTTCTGTAATACTTGTTACTATGCTAAGCTCAGAAAGAGAATTAATTTCAGCCATAATCAAGCAATCCTTTTGTTTTTGCGGTTTAAAGCACCAACGTCAAGAGATTCAGGCTGTTGTGCTTCATGTGGATGTTGGCTTCCAGCGTAAACACGTAGATTCTTCAATTGACGGCGACCAAGGGGCCCTCGAGGAATCATGCGCTCTACTGCTTTTTCAATAACGCGTTCGGGAAAACGCCCCTCAAGAAGTTGACGTGCTGTACGTTGTTTGATTCCACCAATATAGCCGGTATGCCAATAATATTTTTTATCCGTATATTTTTTGCCAGTGAGAGCTATTTTATCTGCATTAATGACAATAACGTTGTCACCATCATCAACATGTGGAGTAAATGTAGCTTTATGTTTGCCACGTAAGCGGTTAGCAACAAATGTGGCAAGACGACCCAAAACAAGGTTTTCTGCGTCAATAATAACCCATTTTTTCACCACTTCAGTTGGCTTTTGTGAAAAAGTTGCCATAGAAGTATCCTTTATTAGAACCCTTTTAATATAAGGGAATTTTTACTGTTTTGCGTTGAAAATTGTTACCATAGCGAAATATTTAACGCATACTACTTGCTCTGATATAATGTCTTTTGATTGACGTCAAGAGAAAATAAAAACTTTATAAAACAACATGTTACAAGAAAGGTATTATAATACCCCATTAAAAGAAGTTTGTAGACCATTTAAACTTAAAATGAATGTTGCAAAAGACTATTTTATCTTTAACGCATGATTGTCTTTTATCGTTCTTCATTATAAAATAAGAAATAATGCAGTGGTCTCGTTATTTTCTCAATGTTGAATCTTCTGCTTGTGGTCAAGCTTGGTTAGATGCCCTTGATGTTCAAGGGATAAATAACGCGCGCGCTATTTCTCAAAAATTTGGCTTTCCAGATCAGTTAGCTCGAGTACTTTCAGCAAGAGATGTGGATGAAGCTGAGGCTGTTGCTTTTATTAATCCAACATTACGTACGCTTATGCCTGATCCAGAAAGTTTTAGGGATATGCAATGCGCTGCAGAGCGCATTGTTAAGGCTCTTCTCAATCAAGAACAGGTTGCTGTGTTTGGTGATTATGATGTTGATGGTGCTTGTTCATCGGCACTCATAGCACGTTTTTTTCGTTATTTTGGTATTGAAGTCAAAATTTATATTCCTGATCGTATTGTTGAAGGCTATGGTCCGAATGAACAAGCAATGAGGATGCTTGTGCAAGAAGGCGCTCGGTTAATTATCACTGTTGATTGTGGCGCAAACAGTCCTGATGCCGTAAAAGCAGCGAGGCTTGCTGGTGCTGATGTTGTGATTTTAGATCATCATCAAATGTCAGAGATTCATCAAGAAGCTGTTGCTCTTGTCAATCCTAATCGTCCTGATGATTTTTCTAAACAGGGGCATTTATGTGCAGCTGGCGTTGTTTTTGTTACGTTAGCTTGGGTTCAGCATTTGCTGCGGAAAAAACAATTCCAAGGACCGCTGCCTGATCTTTTAAGTATGCTTGATCTTGTTGCATTGGCAACCATATGTGATGTCGTTCCATTACAGGGGGTTAACCGTGCTTTTGTGTTAAAAGGGCTTCAAGTTGCTCGTTCTATGCATAATCTAGGAATAACAGCTTTAACAAAGGTTGCACGAATAGGGGAGCCGCTTAATAGTTTTCATTTAGGTTTTTTATTAGGTCCTAGAATTAATGCAGGAGGGCGCATTGGTGATCAAGCTTTGGGAGCACGTTTGCTTAGCTGTGAGAATAAAGATGAAGCGGACAGAATAGCAGAACAATTAGATCGGCTTAATCAAGAACGCCAAGAAATGGAGAATATTCAATTAGCACAAGCGGAATCCTATATTGCTTCTCTTTATCAAGGTCAAGAAACACCATTGTCACTTGTCATTTCTCATAAAGAATGGCATCCGGGGATTATTGGTATTCTTGCTTCCCGCCTCAAAGAGCGTTTTTTTTGTCCTGTTTTTGCTATTGCTTTGAAAGAAGATGGAAATGGCGTAGGGTCGGGACGCTCAATTAATGGTATAGATTTAGGAGCAATCGTTCGTGAAGCTGTTACACTCAATTTATTAGAAAAAGGAGGGGGGCATAGTATGGCAGCAGGAATTACAATTCAATCAACAAAAATTGAAATCTTTCGAAAATGGCTAGAAGAAAAAGTTTCTTTAATGGTTTCACAGTTGCGTGCAAAAAAATCTCTTAGTATAGATGGTTCTCTTTCTGCTTCTGGTGTTAATGAAGCACTGTTTGAATTGCTTGAAAAAGCAGGGCCATTTGGAGCAGGGAATGCAACACCTGTTTTTGTTCTTCCCTCTCATAGACTGGTGAATCTATCTGAAGTTGGTAAAGGACATCTTCGCCTCGTTGTATCTAATGTTGAAGGAAAAAAATTGCAAGGAATAGCTTTTCGTGCTGTAGGGACATCGCTAGGTGATTTTCTTTTTGAAAATATTGGTGAAATGATTCATTTAGCTGGTCATCTTAGTTTGAATTATTGGAATGGAACGATCAATCCGCAACTGCGCGTGATTGACGCAGCTGCAGTGGTTTGACAGGGATATTTTTTACATTAGATGTCTAGATTAGAAGCAAAAGTAGAGTTTTCTTGTATGAAACGAAATCGTGCTTCTGGTTTTGTTCCCATGAGACTTTCTACAGTCTTTTTCGTTTCTTGCATTTCCACGGCATCAATAGAAACACGAAGCAATGTACGTTTTTGAGGATGCATAGTCGTTTCTTTAAGTTGTTCTGCGCGCATTTCACCCAGCCCTTTAAAACGCCCGATTTCGATTTTAGCTTTTCCAGTAAATTCAGTTTTGAGCAATTCATCCTTATGAATGTCGTCACGAGCATAAGCAACTTTTCCTCCTTGCGATATTCTATAAAGGGGAGGGACGGCAAGATATAAATGTCCCTGATGAATAAGGTCAGGCATTTCTTGAAAGAAGAAGGTAATGAGCAGTGACGCAATATGAGCACCATCAACATCAGCATCTGTCATGATGATAATACGTTCATATCTGAGATCTTTTTCACGATACTTGGAGCGTGTTCCACATCCAAGAGCAAGGATAAGATCGCTAATTGTTTGGCTTGAGTTCATTTTTTCATGTGCAGCATTGGCGACATTTAAGATTTTACCACGAAGAGGTAAAATTGCTTGGTTTGCTCTATTTCTTGCTTGTTTAGCAGATCCTCCTGCAGAATCCCCTTCAACAATGAATAGTTCAGCACCCAAAGCATGGTTCTGGCTACAATCTGCAAGTTTACCGGGCAGACGTAATTTACGGACAGCAGTTTTTCGACTTATTTCTCTATCTTGGCGTCGTTTAACACGTTCTTCAGCACGTTCAATAACCCAATCGAGAAGTTTTGTTGCTTCTTGTGGGGAATTTGCTAACCAATGATCAAAAGGATCGCGGATTGCATTCTCAACGATACGCTGTGCTTCAATGGTTGCTAATCGATCTTTTGTTTGTCCAACAAATTCAGGGTTACTGATAAAGACTGAAAGTATTGCGGCTGTTGAAATCATAATATCGTCAGACGTAATAATCGTTGCGCGCTTGTTTCCTATTAACTCAGCGTAGGATTTCAATCCACGCAAAAGAGCTTGACGTAATCCTATTTCATGTGTTCCGCCTTCTCCTGTAGGAATCGTATTGCAGTAAGATTGCACACAAGAATCACCACCATGCCAAGCGATAGCCCACTCAACGGAGCCATGGCCATTATTGTGTTGTGTTTTGCCAGAAAAAATTTCTGACGTTACTCGATATTCATCTTTTAGTGACGAAAGTAAATAGTCTTTAAGCCCATCGGGAAAATGAAAAACAGCTTTTTCAGGAATATTTTTTGCGCCTTCAAGTATGACGGGATCACAAGACCAGCGAATTTTTACGCCACCAAAAAGATAGGCTTTGGAGCATGTCATCTTATAGATTTTTTCTGGATCAAAAGCTGCTTTTTCACCAAAAATTTCATGATCAGGATGAAAACGAACGCGCGTACCACGACGATTATAAACATCTCCCAGATCTTCCAATCCAGATTGAGGAATACCACGTGAGAAACGTTGGCGGTAAAGTTTTCGTTCTCGTGCAACTTCAACTTCCATATCATCAGAAAGAGCATTGACGACAGAAATTCCTACTCCATGAAGTCCACCTGCAGTTTGATAAGCCTTTCCATCAAATTTTCCCCCTGAGTGGAGTTGTGTCATAATAACTTCAAGAGTCGATTTCTCAGGCATTTGAGGATGATTTTCAACAGGAATACCGCGTCCATTATCTGTAACGGTTATATAACCGTTCCTATCTAATGAGACCTCAATAGAATCTGCATAACCCGCAACAGCTTCATCCATCGCGTTATCAATAATTTCGGAAAATAAATGATGAAGCGCTTTACTGTCTGTTCCACCAATATACATTCCAGGGCGTAAACGTACAGGCTCTAAACCCTCAAGAACTCGAATAGAGAGGGCATTATAGTCATCTTCTTGCGTATCTTTTGCACTTTTTCTTGAAATCATCGCGTTTGATTTCATTGGAGACTGCAGAGTGTTTTCTTTTGTATTTACCCGAGATTGGGCTTTATTTAAAACACTAAAAAGATCCTTTTTGTTATCGCTCATAGCGTTTAACTATCCACCTCATAAAATCAAATATTATTAAAATAATTTTATGCCTGTTTTTTATTTAAAAATCAATGCACTTAGGAAACATCGATTGTTGGACCAAAAATTTTTTCAAAAGCGTGTTTGAGAGCAATATCAATATCATGCATTGCTACAGGGCAACCTAGATCAAGAAAGCTTGTTACACCGTGGTTTGTAATTCCACAAGGAACAATTCCTGAATAATGGGCTAAGTTAGGATTAACATTGATAGAAACTCCATGAAAACTTATCCATTTGCGCACTCGAATGCCAATAGCTGCAATTTTATCTTCGGAAGAAAGATCATTTTGTTTTGATGGGCAATGAGACTGTTTAACCCAGACACCAACGCGATCTTCTCTGCGTTCGCCTTTAATATTAAAGTTGGCAAGCATCTGTATGATCCATTCTTCTAATGCACTAATGAAAGCACGAATGTCTTGTTTTCGGCGTTTAAGATCAAGCATGATATAAGCAATACGCTGTCCTGGACCGTGATATGTAAATTCACCTCCACGTCCTGCTTCATAAACAGGGAATAAATTAGGCGCTAAAAGATCTTTTTTATTTGCACTCGTTCCCGCTGTATAAAGGGAAGGGTGTTCAAGAAGCCAAACTTGTTCATGCGCGGTTTTTGCAAGAATTTTTTCTACACGTTCTTGCATATAACGCAGAGCTTCAGGATACTCAACTAGATGATCACTTATCTTCCATTCAACGGGTGGATTTCCTAGAATTGCATTAAAATGATGTGATAAGTGATTACGATCCGTATGTTTCAATTCAAATGTCATTGGTAATATTTATCTTGATGTTTGAGTTTATTTTGTAATCAATAAAAGTGATTACAGAGTAAGTTATAGAATTGTTGAATAAAAGAGAATACGTTCATAAATTTTATCTTAAGAAGATTTGCTACGCTTAAAAATCCACGTTCCTTTTACCATCTTCCTGTTGCACCACCACCACCTGATGATCCACCACCACCCCTAAATCCCCCTCCACCTCGAGGACCACCGAACCTTCCACCAGGATATCTGCCACCGGCACTTAAGTTAAGAAACCAAGGTGTGAAGATGATCCCCAGCCAGAGATACTTTTGTGGACCCACTTTTTTACCAAAAATCATTGCAAGAATGGGCAAACCAACGACTATAAAGAGAATGAGAAACATGATTGTATTTATAATTATTTCTTCTTTTTCAGCTTGTTTACGTTGTTCTTCAACGATTTTAGCTTTTTCTTTGATGCGAAAAGTAAAATCAGAATCACTTTCTGTAATAACTTTGATAATTGTATCAACTGCTTCAGCAATTCCTTTTTGATAATTTCCTTCGCGAAAATTAGGAATCATGAAGCTATTAATAATGACAGAGGAAAGAGCATCTGTTAGCTCTCCTTCCAAACCATATCCAACTTCGATACGTGCTGTGCGTTCATTCGGTGCAATGACCAGTAATACACCATTATTGATCTTCTTTTGGCCTAATCCCCATGTACGAAAAAGAGAATTGCTGTACGTTTCTATATCGTTGCCCGAAAGAGTAGGGAGTGTTACAAGAACAATTTGATCTCCCGTTTTCTCTTCGAGTGCTGCCAGTTTTTTTGTCAAGTCTTCCTTGGTTGCATTATCGAGCAAATGAGCCACATCATTAACATAACCTGTTAAATGAGGAAATTTTATTTGCGAACAAGCGATACTTCCCAATGCAGCAACTAAATACAGAGAGCAGATAAAAGCCCATAATTTTGGAAATACAATACGTTGCAAAGAGTATCGAAATGATTTCATTAATTAAAATTAACCTTTGGTGTTTGTTGGCTATCAGTATCGATGGTAAAAGTTGGCATAGGTTTAGCATCACGAAACCATAATTTTGCCCAAATCATCGTCGGCATTGTTTTGAGTGCAGTATTGTAGGCACGTACTGTTTCAATATAATCGCGGCGCGCAACGGAAATACGGTTTTCTGTTCCTTCTAATTGTGATTGAAGAGCAAGAAAGTTTTGGTTTGCTTTAAGATCCGGATAGTTTTCAACAACAGCCATAAGTCGCGAAAGTGCACTTGATAAATTTGCTTGATTTTTGAGATATTGCTGCATAACTTCTGGATTATTCAACATATCTGCATTAATGTTGACTTGTGTTGCTTTAGCACGTGCTTCAATTACATTTGTGAAAACACTTTGTTCATGAGCTGCGTAAGCTTTAACTGTTTCTACAAGATTGGGGATGAGATCTATACGACGTTGATATTGATTGAGCACTTCACTCCATGCTGCATGTGCTTTTTCTTCATTTGTTGGTATCGTATTAAATCCGCACCCACTTAAAAATGGCACTAACCATGCCAAAAGAATCACGATTGGAAATTTTTTTAATATTTTAAACATTGAAGAAGTTTGTACATTTAACATAAAGATGTCTCCACAGATATTTTATGTATTATATAGGGTTTATTTTCTTGGTGGAAAGTATTTTGAACTTTATAAACAGGCGTATTTATCAATAAATTGATATCTCTCTGCGTTTTAGGTACGCTTAAGTGACTTGTTGATGTTAAAATAATAATAGTAATATAGATGTCATCTTATAAAAGATCAATAATATTTATATCAATTATTATTACAGAAAAATATATTATTTTCGTAGGAGTTTTGGGTTTCGCAACGTGCAGATAACAATTGGAAAAGAGAAAAATGTAAGTATCAATCTTATGGAAAGATAGAAGGTCAGGGCAGTTCTTATTTTCCTCCTTTAGAAGTTATGTTTAATACATTGGATAAAAAGGCTTTTTTATTATGTATGGTAGTAATTGAGAAGGAGGGTGAAAGTCCTATGATAGAAAGTGTTCAGCGGCAAAGTGAAAAGTTTGATGGATTGGCTAATGATTATGATCGTTATCGTCCTCGCTATCCCCTTACTTTATTTAAAACCATGCTCCATCCTTTTAAGAACAAAAAGCATTTGTCCATTGTGGATGTGGGTGCTGGGACAGGCATCGCATTAGAGGGAATTGTTAAATTTTTAGGAAATGAGCACCAATATCATGCTATCGATGTATCGGCAGATATGATTAAGCAGGGGCGAAAAAAATTTCCTACGGTGCAGTGGTATCAGGGCCGTGCCGAAGACCTATTGCCTCAAATTGGCGAGGTTGATCTTGTCATTGCAGCGCAAGCGTTTCAGTGGATGGATCGTCCCAAGTTGCTTTGTTCTGTTTCAGATCAACTTCGAGTCAATGGTGTCATGGCGGTTATTCAAAATAATCGTGATTTCAAGCATAGCGAATTTCTAGAGGCTTATGAGACATTGTTAGAGAAAATGAGTCCGAATTATTCCCGTTATTATCGTAATTTTGATTTTTTACAGGAAATGACTGATGGCTTTGGGGTAGATCCAGAAAAGATTTTTTTTCATACGCACAATTGGACGATGATGATCCCATCTGAAGCTTTTATTGGAATGAGCCGCTCTTCAACGCAAGCGCAACGCGCTATTGTTTGCTATGGGGAAGAATATTTGCGGCAATTGGTCGCATTGATAAAGAAATATGAAGTGCAAGGCAATTTGGAGCTTTTGTATCGAAGTGAGCTCTATATGTATGCAGGATAATCCGATATCGATGATTGCTTTTGCTCTTTTAGCACATCAGAGTGGGCGGTATTCAGGAAATTAACGCCTTATTAAGGCAGACTTTGAGGGCGAAAGTTTTTTTCTTCAGCATTCACATTGACATCTTATTACCGCTGATTTTCATTGTTCACTTGATATGAGAGAGTTTAAATAGAAAATTTATGCAGTGCATTATAGTATCGAAGCGCTTTTTTTACTGCAGTTTAACAACAGATTATTTTATAAAATAAGAAGAGGTAGATTGAATAGAAATATTTGATAATTCTTTGTTTTTATGATTGTTTTTTGTTATTAAATGAGAGTGTTTTTAATAAATTTTGACAAAAACAACTGAAAAAGTACAAAAAATTATCATAATCAGAAATTTGTAGTAAAAAAGGTAATGGCTTGGAAGCACCTTTAAAAAACAACTCATTTTGAAATTATCTCTAAATTCAGATTCAATATAACAAAAAAGTAAAATATAAATATGCTATATGAAGCATTTCTCTGTTTAAAAGATATAATATAAAACAATATATTAATTATTTTTTTTTGATATAAGAAAACTTCTTTTATTTTCTATTTTAAATAACGGGTTAGGCCGATTCTTATGTGGTTTTATTGAAGATGTGTTTTTCAAGGTTTAATCTGGCGCTTTAAATACAATTTTAGAAGTCGCAAATAAGCTCAATTTCTTCTCTGTTGTGATGTGTTAAATAAGTTTTTTAATTTTCTATAGAGTTTGATTTTTGCAATCATGATAGATTGTGACAGCTATCTATTTAAGGTTTTTATAAGTTTAGTAAGAATAGCTTGATAATAAATCCATTGATTTTTTCATCTTTACGCTTCATAAAAGAATAAGCCTGCACCATCCACACTTTCATCTCCCAATGTTGCGACAGCCCTTGACACGGTTCATAAGAGGAGTTTTTAGTCCTTTTTTACAGTTTTATCCATACGCCAATCTCGCTTATGACGTGCAAGCGAATGGTTTTGATTTATTCAACATACACAGATGTGGAATGAGAGAGTTTTAAGATATTCAGCTCTCTCATTTAATATGAAGCATGCTAGATTATGATTATAAATTAAAGCTTTATCTATTTTTGAAATCCATGACTTGGTTGTGTTTGTCAATATTTCATTTTCATTTATCGTAAACTATTCTACTTTTGGATAATAACTCCATTGTAAGGAATACCTTTAAGAAAGCATTCTCGCTTTAAAGAGTCGTTATAGTTTTTTTTGTTTTATAGAAGGATCAATAATGCTAAACGTTATACTTTGATAAAAAAAAAGAAAGTAGATTATGACTATTATACTGAAACCGAGCGAGGTGACGCTTAGTGAGCTTGCAGCTATTTATTTTAATGGTGAAGTGAGTAAACTTCATAATGACACGCATTTAGCTATCAAGAAAGGGGCTCAGCGCATTGCTGAAATTGCTGCTGGAAGTGAGCCTGTGTACGGTATTAATACTGGTTTTGGGAAGTTGGCTTCCATTAAAATTGATGCGGACGATGTCGCTGTTTTACAGAGAAACCTTATTTTGTCCCATTGTTGTGGGGTAGGAGAGCCTTTAGCTGAAAATATTGTGCGTTTGATAATGAGCTTAAAGCTTATCTCTTTAGGAAGAGGGGCTTCAGGAGTTCGTCTAGAATTAGTAAATTTGCTGGAAAATATGCTTGCAAAGGGCGTCATTCCTGTCATCCCTGAAAAAGGGTCTGTTGGTGCTTCAGGTGATCTAGCTCCACTTGCTCACATGGCGGCTGTTATGATGGGAGAAGGGGAAGCATTTTTTCAAAATATTCGTATGAGTGGGGCGGTTGCATTAGAGAAAGCGGGATTGTCCCCTATTATTTTAGAGGCAAAGGAAGGTCTAGCTCTTATTAATGGGACTCAAACATCAACAGCCCTTGCACTTGCTGGTCTTTTTCGAGGTTATCGGGCATTGTGTGGTGGATTGTTGGCAGGGGCTTTGACGACAGATGCTATCATGGGATCAACGGCGCCATTTCATCCTGATATCCATATTTTACGAGGACATTATGGGCAGATTGCTGTATCGAAAACATTAGAAAAGCTTGTAGAGGATTCAGAAATTCGTGCAGCACATTTACGGGGGGATGAGCGTGTACAAGATCCTTATTGTATACGTTGCCAGCCACAGGTCATGGGGGCATGTTTTGATATTTTGCTGGCAGCAGCAAAAACACTGATTATTGAAGCAAATGCTGTTACAGATAATCCATTGATTTTAAGGAATGGTGAAGTTGTATCAGGTGGGAATTTTCATGCTGAACCTGTAGCGTTTGCTGCTGATCAGATTGCTCTTGCTTTATGTGAAATAGGATCTATTTCTCAACGGCGTATTGCTCTTATGGTTGATCCAGCAGTTTCTTATGGACTTCCAGCTTTTTTAGCGCATAATGCGGGTCTTAATTCAGGTTTTATGATTGCTGAAGTAACAGCGGCAGCTTTAATGTCTGAAAATAAGCAAATGGCCCATCCTGCTTCCGTTGATTCAACCCCAACTTCTGCCAATCAAGAAGATCATGTTTCAATGGCTTGCCATGGAGCGCGTCGGTTATTGGTAATGAGCGAAAATCTTTTTACACTTATTGGCATTGAAACGCTTGTTGCAGCACAAGGAATTGAATATCGTGCACCTTTAAAAACAAGTACTTTTTTGCAATCCGTTATGGAATGTCTACGAAAAAATGTTGCTTCTCTTAAGGAAGATCGCTATCTGGCTCCAGATCTTCATCAAGCACATATACTTGTGCGTGAAGGGCACTTATTATCTGTTTTACCAGAAACAATTTTTCCTTCATTAAGTTTTCAATAGTATTTGTTTGAAGGTCAATGCTGAAGGGCGGATATTGAATTTTAAAACTTTCTCATATGAAAATATAGAGGAGCGATACAATATTTGAATTATTTAATAAATCATATATTTATTACTGTATATATCTGATTTTTGTAGTTAACTAGATATTTTGTTATTTTATAGAAACTATAAAATTAAAGCACCTATATTTTCTGATTTATATCAGAAATTTTAATATAAGTTAAATAATATATACGAATTATATATTCGTGATATTGTATTTTTATAAATATAAATTATGATATATGTATTGTATCAAGTAAAAATAAAATTTTTATTTTATATTCTTCTTATTTTTAATACTTTATGAATTTTATAGTTCATTTTTGATATTTAAAATAAAAAAGGAGAAAAGAATGTTTAAAAGTGCTAAATTATGTGTTTTAATAACACTTCTTTTTTTCTCTCAAATTCTTGAGATTCATGCAAATTTTAGGAGAGCTAGCTTTCCAGAGGAAGTTTTCATTATGATAGTGGCCCAAGAGAAAGAGCCTCTTATTTCAGCGAAAAACAAAGATTTTATTGCTATCTCAGGGCAAATTCCCAGAGGTAATGAGAACGCTATCATCGGACCAATAATCAAAGATGCTCTTTTTATCGTATATTTTTTTTTCATTGGAAAGCTTGTCGTTAAGGCAGCTGGAGTCCTTAAAAGATGGGTTGTAGATAAATTTTCTCATGCTTTTGAAAACTTGCGAGATTCGTATTATCATTGATTGAGCTATTCAATTGGCATAAAAAGTTTGTTTTATGGGCTCAAAGAAAGTTTGCTTAAAGTAACAAAAAATTAATTGTATGCATAGTTAATGTGTTTGTTATGAATTTTTAGGCTTCTATTTCAGTGCACCGAAATAGAAGCCTAAAGTTTAGATTACATTAAGGTTAATTTTCTCTGTAAAAAACTAGAGAATACGAAATGAATTAAATGACAATTATGAAAAAATTCATTATCACTTTATTTGAATAAAATAATACGAAATTGCAGGCTATAAAAGCTGAATAATTCGCAATATATAAAAGCTGAATAATTCGCAATACGCAATAAAAGTATTTTTTCATTGTTTAGAGCAAAGTGTTGGACTGGCTGGTCTTCGATGTTTTTTGAAATATATTTGTGAAAGAAACATGAGGCTTTATTTCTCATAAAGCTGTTATCGTGGTGTGGATTGTCAGCATTTCAAAAAGTAAGGAAAGAAATGGCAATAAATGAACTGAAAAGAGGGATGAGTAAACGCCAAGTTATTTTTTTAGCTCTTGGTTCTGCTATTGGAACAGGTCTTTTTTATGGGTCTGCACAGGCAATTAAGCTTGCGGGTCCCAGTGTTTTGATTGCCTATTGTATTGCTGGTTTAGCTATTTTTATGGTTATGCGGGCTCTAGGAGAGATGATACTTCATAATCCATTGCCTGGTTCTTTTGCTCGTTATGCGGCAAATTACATATCACCATTAGCAGGTTTTTTAACGGGATGGACATATGTATTTGAGATGATTCTTGTTGGTTTGGCTGATATTACAGCTTTTGCGACTTATATGGGGTTTTGGTATCCTGATGTTGCTCCTTGGGTATGGGCACTGAGTATTACATTAATCATCACAGGTATTAATTTAGCTGCTGTAGAAGTCTATGGTGAACTAGAGTTTTGGCTATCTTCTATTAAAGTTATCGCTATCATTGCGATGATTATTTTAGGAATAGCAATTATTTTTTGGGGGTGGGGTGAAGGTACAGATTTTTCTACCGTTACTGTTCATAATTTATGGAAAAATGGTGGACTTTTTCCCAATGGTTGGTTTGGTTTTTTAGCTTGCTTTAGTGTTGTTGTTTTTGCTTTTGGTGGCATAGAAATCATTGGCATGGCAGTCATGGAAGTTCAAAACCCTCATCAAACGATTTCAAAGGCAATTAATTCTACTCCAGTTCGTATTTTGCTTTTTTACGTCATGACGTTAGCTATTTTAATGTCTCTTTATCCTTGGAATGAGATTGGTCTCATGGATAGCCCTTTTGTATCCATTTTTGAAAATCTTGGGATTTCATATGCAGCAAATATTTTAAATATTGTTGTTGTTACAGCGGCTATTTCAGCAATGAATAGTGGAATGTATGGTGCTTGTCGTATGATCCATGGTTTATCGCAGGAAGGTTATGCTTTAAAAAAGTTTCAATATTTATCAAAAAACGGTATACCAGTTTTTGTTATTTTGATGATCTTTGGTATTTTTCTTCTTGGTGCTGTCCTTAATTATTTTTATCATGAAAAGCTTTTTTTTCTTATTGCTGCAATGGCAACATTTGCGACAGTTTTTGTTTGGATGATGATTCTACTTTCACAATTTTTTATGCGAATTAAGATGCCTAAAGAAGCTCAGAATGGTTTAAAATTTCCCATTCCATTTTGGCCAATAGGATCGATTTTTTCTATTTTATTTATGGTTTTTATTTTTATTCTCCTATGGTACTTTGATGAGACACGACCAGTTTTAATTATAGGTGTTAGTTGGATTGCTTGGCTTGTTATTTGTTTCTATGCACTTAAACTTTATAATTTTAAGCAACGGTAACAAATAATAATTAAATCAAAAAGTTATATTTGTAGTAAGGGATTAGGTGCTTATTGATTCTATTATGTTTTTTTATCTCTATCCCTAACTTTTTTGGAGCTTTTGTATCGATTCAAGGGAGAGTTTTTTGCGATCTGCGCTCTTGGTATAAAGAGATGCCATACTGTCATTTGTCCAGCCAAAGAGTGCTTTCAATTGTGATACTGTTGCACCAGAGTTAGCTGCGCGTGTTGCTGCTAATTTTCTTAAGCCATGCGCTGATTTTTTGATACCTGCTTGGGTACAAGCATTATAAAATGTAATTCCGAAGCTTTTTTTGGGTATTTTTTTTCCGCGTTTACCACAAATGAATGTTTCTTCTCCAATAGGACCAACTTCAAGCGTTTTGGCTAATTCCGGTAAAATAGGTAGAAAGACATCTGTTTTAAATTGGCTCTTTTCTGTTTTGATGTGAATGATATTATCTTTGACGTCTTTCCAGCCAATGCGGACCG
>NZ_JBHIRE010000014.1:0-41522 GCF_042196885.1 Bartonella sp. AA86SXKL
ACTTCAAAGAAACATTAGAAACATTGTGCGAAGCGTGCTTTATAGAGAAATGTTAAAAATCCTATTCCCTTAACTTTATTAAGGTATCCCTCACTTAAAAAAACATATGTAAAATCAATAAATTATTGTTGATATAAAATGCAATGGTGGGCGTGACAGGGATTGAACCTGTGACCCCTACGATGTCAACGTAGTGCTCTCCCGCTGAGCTACACGCCCATTCATTGATGTTGCATACACCATATAGAATGCCAAACGTCAATGCCTAATTTTATTTTCTCTTTCAACAGATGCAAATAACTTTAAAAAATACTTTTTAAGCAGCGATAAGGATCTTTTCAACTTCATTGACAAGTTCACGTAAGTGAAATGGCTTAGAGAGAACCTTTGCATCAGGAGGGGCATCACTATTTGAATTGAGTGCTACCGCTGCAAAACCCGTAATGAACATTACTCGTAAATCGGGGTCAATCTCAGTCGCACGTCGTGCAAGTTCGATTCCGTCCATCTCTGGCATCACAATATCAGTCAGGAGAAGGGAAAATGGCTCTTCTTGTAAACGTTCATATGCGCTAATACCATTATCGAAATCGGCGACTTCGTAGCCTGCACGTTCTAGGGCTTTTACGAGAAAGCGACGCATATCGTTATCATCTTCTGCGAGCAGGATTCGTTTCATGATTATATTCCAATGGCTCCATTTGTCAGAGTTTTGCCGCATCAATTATACAATATAGAGTATTTATAAAAAAGATGGTAAAATGCTCATAATTGAAATGAATGGCAAAATGGTTAATTCTTACATTCTGATTCAAAATACAGCATATTCGTTGTGAGTTGGTTAAATTCGAAATATATGTGATTTTGAAAAAAGAAGGGGTTCTCTAAAACTACTAAGATGATTTATTACTATCTTTTCTTTTAAAGTTACTGATTATTATCAGAATTCCATTAAAAAACTTATGAAAACCGTTATTGTAGGGTTTTCATATATCGAGAAATTAGAAGAATATTATGTTAATTTATTGTTTTTAAAAAGTTCTCCTAAGAAATAGAAATTTTATAGTTATTTGTTTTTATAGAGATTTGTAATAAATATTATAAATGCGCTTTATTTCAATTTTTTTCTTAAATAGATGAAAACTATTGTTTTCCTAGATATAATATTAAATTATCACTTAATAAAAGATCAAAAATAGTATTTTGATGCTTTATTTGTAAATATGTATCATGTTATATTAAGATATATTTATTATTTTTATTTATATAAATAGTTTTTTTATTAAGTTATTTTTTATGATGTAAAATAATATTATTTAATGTAATGATATACTTTGTATATTAGTTTTTTATTAGAATGCGTGGTGAATATTTAGGTCATGGCTTGCCTGTAAAGGCTAGAAAACGAATCATATGAGTGGTTGGAAAGAAAAATCTATTATATTTATAAAGTGTTTGTAGATCCAATGCTCGTAGAAATTTTCTTTTTTGATGGGGTGGAGCGGAAATTAAGGTTTAGTGTTATTTTACAGATACATTATCGGGAATAAAGGCATCAAATGCAGCCCAAAATTGTTTTTTATAATCTTCGTTAACCATAATTGTATCCAGTTCAGCGCCTGTAATAGTAATACTTTCTGTTAGACGTGTGTGTTGGCATAATTGCCGCACTTCAATGTTGTTTGCAATATTGTTTTGATTGGCAAGAATAAAGAGTGTTGGGATTCGTAAATTTCCATGAAGTACATTTCTCTTCATAGAATCAATCGCATTAAATACTGAAGCCATCCATTGGGATGTTGGGGGCTTAATGGAAGGGAGCGGCACTTTATGTATGTGTCCCAATTGTATATTTTTTTGTTTTGTCTTGTTTAATTTTTTCCCATCTTTCACTGGTATAAAGCCAAGACCTATATCAGAAAGAAATTGTGTTAATTTATGTTGAAAACTATTCGTTTTATTGCCGAATGGAGCAAAAAGAGGAGAAACACAGAGCAATCTATTAAACTGATGATTAATGAGATCTAATCCGCTAAGTGCTATCAATCCACCTATGCCATAGGTGAGCATAGAGTAAGGCGGCGGATAATTAGGATAAACAATATTTTTAAGAAATTTATATAAGTCATTAATATCATTATTTATATCAAAACAATGATATCGTCTTTGTTTTCTTATCTTGAAGGATATTTTTTTTTGATCAAAGCAGTCAAATATTGCTGTATGAAAACCGCGTTTAGAAATTTCATTTATTAATAAAAAATATTTTTCTAAAGTATTTGCGTAGCTTTTGAGAATAACAATTGTTCCCTTAGATTTTTTCACCTCAGGATATGTTATAGCAAAACGAATTTCGTGATCTATTGCTATTTTAAGAGTATCATGATGGATATTAAGAGAAGTGGAACCCCAGTCTATGGGATAAAGAGGTGTTTCCAATTGAAATCCTTTTTACAGTGTATTTGCCGTTTAGTGCTTTGATATTTATGTAATGAAGAAAGAGGATTAAAAAAGGGGTATATTGCTTTTTAGATAGTTTTTATCAATTTAGGTCCCAAAGAGTTGAAATAAAGAAAAACGATTACTAGATAATATAGTGCGGTTGCCATGATGGGGCCGCAGGTTCACAAGTAAGTTTGCCATGTGGGAACTTTGTGAATTAATTATAAATTATAGTCGCTCTAGAGGAGGGCAATATTATGCGTCAAGTAGATTTTTCACCATTTTATCGTTCCACAGTAGGTTTTGATCATCTTTTTAACTGGTTTGATTCTAGAACACAACCAGACGAAGTTTCTTCTTATCCCCCTTATAATATCGAGCGTTTAACTGAAGATTCTTATAGAATTTCTATGGCTGTTGCTGGTTTTTCTCAAGATGAAATTGATATTGAAACGCATTGTAACCAGCTGATCGTTAAGGGAGACAGAAAGTCTAAAAATGATGATGAAGAGCGAGAATTCCTTTATCGAGGTATTGCTTCGCGTGCTTTTGAACGGCGTTTTCATTTGGCTGATCATGTTAAGGTTATTGGGGCAGAACTTGGAGATGGGCTTCTTCATATTCAGCTTAAAAGGGAAATGCCAGCTGAATTAAAACCCAAAAAGATAACCGTACAGATGTCACCATCCATTACAAAAAATGATAACAGCGACGTTATCGTGTAAAGAAAATTTAGAAAATATGAGATCGGATAATTATAAATTTTTCTGAAGAATAAAAAACGCGAGGCAAAAGGTCTCGCGTTTCGTATGTGTTTTCCTAAGAGCGAAGCGCATTTTAATAAAACAGCTTATCTCGAATTTATGATAAAATATCATTGCACATTATTCTACGTTGAAGAAAAAAATCATGTGTGTGCAATTGAAATGCATAATAATTCACTTTTTAAGTAAGCTTATTTTATAGCATTTTAAAAATGGTCGGAGCGGCGGGATTTGAACCCACGACCCCTTGACCCCCAGTCAAGTGCGCTACCAAGCTGCGCTACGCTCCGAGTTCGTGTAAAACGATTAAATGACTGTTTCTTTAAAGGCAAGAGAAAAAATAAACAGAATAAAATCTAAAATGCTTTTGCACTTAGAGCTTTTGAAAGTAAAAATTTTGGACATCAATATTTTGTTGTTAATTCAAGATAAATAACGAATTTGTAAAATTCTTTGTGATCATTAAATTTTTAGCTTTATAGTTAATAGATGTATGCATTTAATTACTTTTGAGATTGTGAGGAGGGGGGTAAGATTGGTGACTTTAGGGGTATGAATTGGAGCAAATGAGTGCGGAAGGTATATTGTTTTCTTACCTAATCGTTACTTTTCTAAAAAGATAAGGATTTTCAAAAGAAGAGGAGTGAATGTATGGTTTTGAAAAGTTTCGTTTTTTTAGAGTTTTATAGATGAGGTATTTTGCATTTTATGTGGATAAAAAATTGTAAGTTCTGGATTGTATAATTACAAATCTCATTTTACGGGTATGTATTTTTATCCAAATAAACAAGGTCAGAATGCTTTAATTTATGTTTCGTTTTTTTTCTAAAAGATCAGATAAAATATTATAGAGGAAAAACTTTCAAAGTGTCTATTGAACTAAGAAAAGAGTAAACTATGAGCCGTTTTTCGGTAATAAATTTGACGCAAGCAGCAGTGGATCGTGTTAAAGCGATTATGGATGCAAAAGATGCACAGGGTATTCTTGTTGGTATCAAAAAAGGTGGTTGTGCAGGGATGGAGTATACAATTACTCTTGTCAAAGAAAAGGGGATAGCTGCGGATGTTGTTGAAGTGAATGGTGCCCGTGTTTTTGTAGCACATGATGCGGTATTATTTTTATTAGGAACGCAGATGGATTATGAAGTGACAACGTTGCGGTCTGGTTTTGTCTTTAAAAATCCTAATCAAGTTTCAGCATGCGGGTGTGGCGAATCGGTGGAACTTCGTCCTGCTACGCAGGATCAATATAAAACAAATTGAGCTGAGCTAAATTATAATTTAGTAATTTTAGAGGGGCTTGTTCTTTTAGGTAGAAGAAATCTACTATTTTTTATCGTTCATTTTTAGCTTGCTTCCAAAGTGCTTCCATTTCATTCAAGGATGCGTCAGTGAGTGTTTTAGATTGAGTGGATAGCTTTTCTTCAATATAGGCGAAACGATTTCGAAATTTTATATTCGTTTTTTTTAATGCTTTTTGTGAATCAATCGCTAAGTGGCGCGCGAGATTAAGAAGTATAAAGTAGAGATCTCCAAACTCTGCTTCTATTTCTGAGTTTTGTTTACTTTTGATGGCTTCTTTGAGCTCTTCCAGTTCTTCTTCTATTTTTTCAAAAACTTTATCACTTTTTTGCCAATCAAAACCTACTTTAGCTGCTGCTTCTTGTAAAGCAAGTGCCTCTTGGTTTGCTGGCTGGATTTGTTTTACTGTTGCGAGTATGCTTGTGGAGGAATTGTTGTTTTTTTCTTCGCACATTCTTTTTTGTTCAACCTGTTCTCTTTTTTTTATATATTCCCACTCCTCTTTTATAAATCCTCGTTTTTTTTGCTCGGCATTTCCAAAAACATGAGGATGGCGTCGAATCATTTTTTCCGTGATTGCATAAACAACATCTTCAAAAGTAAAGCTGCCTTCTTCTTGTGCTATGGTAGCATGATAGACAACTTGTAAAAGAAGATCCCCAAGTTCTTCACAGAGATCCTTTCGATTTTTTCGTTCAATGGCATCGATGACTTCGTAAACTTCTTCGAGCATATAGGGTATGAGGGATTCAAAAGTTTGTTTTTTATGCCAGATACAACCATTATCAGAGTTTCGTAATGCAGTGATAATTGTAGTGAGATCTCTGATATCTTTTGAGGCTAACATTTTGCACTTCCTTTGTAAGCAATAGAGCTTATGTTAGATGTCCCAACGTCTATGTAACCACATCCATTGTCCAGGATATTCACGGACCCAAGATTCAACAATATCATTTAATTTTTGCGTAGAAGCAGCTATATCGATATCATTTTTTTCATCACGTGGAAGTTCTACATGTTCATATAACTCTAAACGATGACGTCCACTAGGCAAACGAATACAACGTGCTGGATAAATATCACAGTCATATTGTCGAGCAAGTTTTATAATTAAGGGGTTTGTTTTAAGAGGTCTGTTAAAAAATGTTCCCATGATACCGCGGCGAAATTTTTGATCAACGAGCATACCAACATTTTCACCTTCTTCTAATTTGGCTGCTAATGCCCATGCTGCACCGGCCTTGGAGGGAACAAGATGTCCCATAGAAGTTTGTCGTGCTTTAAGGATTCGTTTGGCAACATAGGGATTATTGGGTGGTCTAAATAATACCGTAACATTAAGATCAAAACTTTGTGCACAAATAGGCAGAAGTTCAAAATTGCCAGTATGTGCGGTGAAAAAAATATGTGGTTTTTTTTCATTTTTTAATCGCTCAAATATTTCAATGCCTTTAACCTCAATGAAACCTGGCTCGTCTGCATGAGGATCAAAATCAAAAATTTTATCAAGAAAAATATATTCAGCTAGGAAACGTCCTATATTTTCCCACATTTCTATTGCAATCGCACGGAGTTCTTGCTCTGTTTTTTCTGGATATGCACTCCTAAGGTTTGCAAGTGTGATTTGATGACGATGTACAAGGGGACCAATTTTTTTTGCTAACCAAGCAAAAAAAGAAATTCCCATTTTGGCTGGAAAACATTTTAGAATAAATAAAGAACCAAAGAGTAGATATGCCCATAACAAGTAGGATATTTTTTTAGCTATAATTTTAATACGATATATGAGATTTTTAAGAGAAAGCTTCATCATGATTTAATCGATTTTAAGGATAATTTTACCAAAAACATCACGACTCTCCATTCGTTTTAAAGCTGTATCAATTTCATCCAGCCCAACAATTGTATCAATGACAGGGTGTACGGCTTTTTGTGCCATTTTTTGCATGGCATTTTTCATATTTTCCATACGGCAGCCAAATGAACCGAATATCTTGAGCTGTTGCTGGAATAATTGCATGAGATTTATTGGTGCTGAAACACCAGAGGTAGAACCGCAAGTCACTAAGCGTGCTCCTTTTTTCATACATAACAGAGAACCGTTCCATGTATCGACACCAACATGCTCAAAAACAACATCAACACCTTTTTTTTGGGTTAATTTACGCACTACACCTTCAAAACGATCTTTACGATAATTAATCACATGATCTGCCCCAAGAGAGTGCGCTTTTGCAATTTTTTCATCTGAACCTACAGTTGTGATAACTGTACAGCCCATGTGTTTTGCAAGTTGAATGGCTGCAGAACCAATACCTGAGCCACCAGCCTGTACCAGGATTGTTTCTCCTGCTTGTAGTTTTGCGTTATCGAAAAGCATATGTTCTACGGTACCAAAAGTAATTGGAGCAACTGCTGCTTGCAATTCATCACATTGGGGAGGTGATGGAACTAATAAACGTGCTGGCAAATTGACAAGCTCACACGCAAATCCATCAAGGTGAAAACCATAGACTCCCTTTACATTACTGCAAAGATTATCCCGTCCTTCATGACAAGCTTGGCATACTCCGCAGGTTTGTGCACCATAAATTGAGACAATCTGTCCAAGTTGGAGATGTTCAACGCCATCTCCTATTTGTATAACCTCACCAGAGGCTTCTGCACCAATGATGAGTGGCATTTTTCTTTTCGCAAAAGCCATGCCACGCCATCCCCATACATCAATATGATTAAGAGCAACGGCTTTTATCCGCACAGTTACTTCACCTATACTAGGTGAAGATGGCGGGGAAATATTGGTGATTTCAAGCCGACGATCATCGAAGAGTTTCAGTGCACGCATTATCATCCCCCTTAAATATATTATTGGTTAGCGTTATAAAATTTTATTATTAAAGGATTATCCTTTATATGCAGTGATAACAAGACTCATATTTTGACCACCAAATCCAAATGAGTTTGACAAAACCGCATTGACACAGGACTTACGGCTATGATGAGGAACAACATCTAAAGGGATAGTAGGGTCAGGATTATCATAATTTATTGTCGGTGGAAGTATTCCCGATTGAATGGTTAAAAGCGAAAAAACCGCTTCTATTGCACCAGCAGCAGTTAATGTATGCCCAATCATTGATTTATTAGAAGAGACAGGAATATGCTCTAAAAGATCACCGAATACTGTTGATAATGCAAGATATTCCATTTTCTCATTTTCAGGTGTTGAAGTTCCGTGGGCATTAATATAGTCAATTTCATTGATGGTTATTTTTGCATCGTCTAAAGCTTTGCGAACGGATTCAATTGCTGGTGATGCATCGGGTTTTGAACGTGTACGGTGAAAGTCATCGGCGGTTTCTCCACAGCCAGCTAAAATTCCTAAAACTGTAGCATTACGGTTTAATGCGCTTTGAAGAGATTCAAGAACAAGAGCGCCTGAGCCTTCTGCCATAACAAAACCATCTCGATCACGGCTAAAGGGTTTTGCTGCTTTTTCTGGAGGCTCATTCTGAGTTGAAAGAGCAGATAGTAGCGAAAAACGAATAAGAGATTCTGCTGAAACTGATCCATCTGTCGCAATTATGAGAGCTCTATTTGTCTCTCTCCGTCTAATAGACTCAACACCTAATTGAATTGCTGTTGCACCAGATGCACAGGCAGTGGAAAGTGTAACAGGAAGTCCTTTTGTGCCAAATGTTTTTTGAAGTTTTTCTGCAATTGCACCAAATTGTGTGGATTCAAAAAGCGTCTCATGGAGTTTATCCTTACAGACTTTAAGAAGATGTGCATAAGAAGGCTCATTATTGAATTCTTCCTCTTGATCAAGACTAAAACGTGCTTTCCATTCAAGTTCAACAGGAGGAGCAGCTAGAAAGAGTGGTCCATTAAAATTTTTTTTATCAATAGTAGCTTGTTCTAAAGCTTCTTCAGCAGAAAGATGTGCAAGCTTCTCAGAGAGAGCTGAAGCACCAAGTGTACTTTCTTTAAGAAAATCAATTGTTCCAGCAATATATGTATTTAATCCCTCAACGGGAAAACGTGTTATTTTGTGGATACCACTTACACCGCTAGTTAATTTTTGCCAATTTTCATGTTTCCCTTGTCCCAGTGATGTGACAATGCCTGCACCAGTTATTGCTACAAGTGGACGCCCAAAATGATCATGATATTTCACTATAGAAATTCCCCTTCAAACAGCAGTAAGACGCACAATACCTTCAGCTCTTTTTATACCAATCGTTGTAACAAATATTTCACGTACTTCTTTAGAAAAAGGTTTTTCATGAGGACTTAACACTGGAAAACCGCGTTTTTTTTCAATTGAAAGTGCTGCAAGAGCTAGAGCTAGAGGAAATTGTGCTTCCCGCATATAACCAAATAATGTTGTAATGCCACGGTAAAATAGATCAGCATTATCAAGAGCATTTTGTTCTGCTTTTGTTGCTTCGTGAGCTCCTGAGGCTGCTGAAATGGCTAAGGCAGATTTAGCGCCCGCAGTTTTTAACATTGTTGCAATTGAATCTCTAAGTGGAATTTTGGTTCTATCTGTTTGGTCTGTAATAATTTGGCTAATTTCAGCATAAGCACGTGCGTTGCGTTTTTTGGCATGTTCTCCACTTTCAATAACTAGGAAGATCCCACCAGAACCTGCTATGACACCGCCGCCTGGATAGATTCCACGATCCCACACTGGGCTCCATCCATTATGGGTTAAAAGACCACCAAGCTCATGCGCCAACAACATATCATAACTTTGTGCATTATAGGAACTTCCTACAAGAGCATGGGTACTTTGACCTGATTTAATACGAGCTACAGCAATTTGAAGTGCAGAAAGACCACTGCCTTCTTCTCCCATAAATGTACGAGATGATCCAGTGACTTTATGAACAATTGAAATGTTTCCTGCCAAAAGGTTTGAAAGTTGTGCCAAAAATAATGTTGGACGAAGTTCAGTTGAAAGAGCAACATTTAACATAGAAGCATGATCGGCAACTGCGCGCGCTTTAGAAAGAATCTGTGTATCAACAGTAATATCACGTTCTCCCCCACTTGCCGCTACGATCATATCCATTGTTGAAGTGAGTTGTTCATTATTTTTTATGCCGGCATCATCAAGAGCAAGACCAGCCGCATAGGTACCAAGACGCTGCCATGTTCCCATTTGCCGTTGATCACTTTTTTTAGGAATTTGTAAACTCCAATCAATTTCGGGCAATTTATGAACCGTGTAAGGTGAAAAAGTTGTATAATCTAGGTTTGGTGTACGGATTGGATCATTTAAGAGATTCCAATGTTGATCAGTTCCTTCCCCCAGAGAGCTTATGAGACCTATACCAGTGATGAATACAGATTGATCATGCATGGCGAAAAAACTACTCCGCCTGTTTTAAGGCAACGAGATCATCAATTTTTGCACAAAGGTTTTTAAGAACAAAGTATTCTTCTGTTGCAACGGTACCTTCGTTGACTTCTTGTGTCCATTGTTCTAGAGGGACTTTTATTCCAAAAGCTTTATCAATAGCGAAAACAATATCAAGAAAATCAAGACTGTCGATTCCTAAATCGTCAATTGTATGACTCTCAGGTGTAATTGTATTGCGATCAATTTCACTGATTTCTGCAATGATATCAGCAACTTTATCAAACGTGGAAGGCAATGTACGGATTCCTTATTATAGAGTTAGTAAATTCAAAATACATTTAATATTGTTCTTCTAGCCTTTTTTCTCTTTAAAAAAAAGACTTAATCCAGAATATAGCTGTCTTTATCTATAGAGAAAAGAGGTTTACAGTACATGAAATACTATATCTCAATATTTAAAAAACTTTGAAATTTTATTACGCATTTATTTTACGAGACTATTTTTTCTATTGGCAGCAAGGACAGCAAGGGCTGTTATATTAACAACTCCCCGGGAAGTTACTGAAGGCGTTAAGATATGGGCGGGACGTGCTGCCCCGATTAGAATAGGACCAACATGGAGTGCATTTGTGAGGCTTTTAACAGTGTTGAGCGTGATATTGGCTGAATCAAGTGTTGGAAAGACAAGCAAATTAGCTTCACTTTTAAGACGAGAATTAGGAAAAACACGATCACGAAAAACTTTGGAAAGGGCAGCATCAGCATGCATTTCACCATCTGCTTCTAAATCAGGGTGTAATTTGGCAAGAATTTCTGTTGCACGTCGCATTTTACGCGCACTTTCTGTGTTTTTAGAACCAAAGTTTGAGTGTGATAATAAGGCTGCTTTTGGTGTTATTCCAAATGCTTCAACTTCTTGAGCTGCCAACACAGTCATTTCAGCGATTTCTTCTGCAGAAGGATTTTCATTGACGTAAGTATCTGTAAGGAAAAGAGTACGTTGTTGAGAGATAAGCAAACTCATAGCAGAAAAACGGTGAACATGAGGATCAAGACCGATAATTTGTTCAATCAATTCAAGTTGACGTTCAAAGCGTCCTTCTAAGCCGCAAATCATTGCATCTGCTTCTTCACGCATAACGGCAAGGGCAGCAATAGCCGTTGTTGATGTTCTCACTACTGTTTTTGCCATTTCAGGCGTAACACCACGCCTTCCTGTATAATGAAAAAATAAATTAACATAATCACGAAAACGTGGATCATCTTCAGGGTTTGTTAATTCAAAATCTATACCGGGACGAATTCTTAAACCAAAGCGTTTTAATCTTGCTTCTACGACATGTGGACGGCCGATAAGGAGGGGCGTTGCTGTTTGTTCTTCAATGACAATTTGTGCCGCACGAAGGACGCGTTCATCTTCACCATTGGCATAGATGACGCGTTTACGTTTTGCTGTTTTTGCTGCAGCAAAAACAGGTTTCATTGTTAAACCAGAAAGAAAGACAAATCGATTGAGGATATCATAGTAGGCCTCCATATCTTCAATGGGACGAATGGCAACACCAGTTGTCATTGCTGCTTTAGCAACAGCGGGGGCAATACGCAGTATTAAACGCGGATCAAAAGGAGAGGGGATTAGATAGTCTGGTCCAAAATTGGGTGGTTCTTTTGAGTATGCACGTGCTACAACATCTGAAGTTTCTTCACGTGCAAGGGCAGCAATCGCATGAACAGCGGCCATTTTCATTTCTTCATTAATTGCACTAGCACCTACGTCTAATGCACCACGGAAGATATAGGGAAAACAAAGGACATTATTAACTTGATTGGGATAATCAGAGCGTCCTGTGCAGATCATTGCATCTGGTCGTATAGAGCGTGCTTCTTCAGGCATAATTTCTGGTACTGGATTAGCCAGTGCTAAAATGAGTGGATTTTGAGCCATTCTTTTAAGATATTCAGGCTTTAAAACACCACCTGCAGATAGGCCTAGAAAAATATCCGCATCATCAATAATATCAGATAAAGTTCGTGCGTCCGTTTTTTGTGCGTAATTGATTTTCCAACGATCCATAAGGGTCTTGCGACCTTCATAAACAACTCCCTCTAAGTCACTAAGCCAAATATTTTCAACTTTTGCCCCAAGACGAACCAAAAGATTAAGGCAAGCGAGGGCAGCAGCACCTGCACCTGAGGTAACTATTTTTGCATTTTCAATTTTTTTTCCTGAAAGATTTAAGGCATTTAATACAGCCGCAGAAACAATAATGGCAGTTCCATGTTGGTCATCATGAAAAACTGGAATTTTCATTTTAGCACGAAGCTTTTCTTCGATGTCAAAACATTCAGGAGCCTTAATGTCTTCAAGATTAATACCACCAAATGTAGGTTCTAAAGTCGATACCGTTTGTACCATTTGTTCTATATCGGATGCATCAATTTCAATATCAAAGACATCAATATTCGCAAATTTTTTGAATAAAACGGCTTTACCTTCCATAACTGGCTTTGAAGCAAGAGGGCCAATATTTCCTAAACCAAGAACAGCAGTTCCATTGGATATAACAGCGACTAAATTAGAACGGGAGGTATATTGAGCAGCAAGATTAGGATCTTCATGAATTGCAAGACATGGTGCAGCAACACCTGGAGAATAAGCAAGAGCTAAATCACGTTGGTTATCAAGAGGTTTTGTTGCTTGTATTTCCAATTTTCCAGGTTTAGGGTACTGGTGATAAAAAAGTGCGGCACTGTCAAGTTCAGCTTTTGGTGAACTGAAATCACTATTTCGTTCTCTAGACATTTTTATGATATCCAAGTTAGCGTATGTGTATATGAGATGTTCCATCTACGATAAGGTTTTGTCCACTAATAGATCCTCATTTCTCTGAATATCAAAATGCATGAGTATGAGAAAACTCTTCTGGATCGTAAAACCAGTTTGATGATTCTTTTTGTTTGTGTGCATGAATAATTTCATTGATAGAAGCACGATTAGTTTTTTCTTTCCTTAATAAAACGCGTAAAAATTGATTAGTCTACAAACGAATAAAATATTACTAATAATTACATTACCAAGCCATTATTTTTTTTGCAATGCTTACAACTTAAGGAAAGAAAAGAAGAGTGTTTTCTATTAACTTCATCTTCTTTATTTAAATTTCTATAGGGAGGTAGAAGAAATTTTAAATAACAATTTGCAATTTATAAATTATTTTTGCAGCTATTTAAAAGGAAATTGGAACTTTAAAAATGGGAGTTGTTTTGTTTATTATTCAATTGAACTCTTAATAATGCAAACTTTATAATTTATAATGAATCATCTCGTATGTTGAATGAGAAATTTGAATACAATAAGATTCTTTTAGCTCAAACTCATCTAATATAATAAAAAATATTTACTTACATAATTCAAACGAGAGTAATATGTGGATAAAAAACATTAAAAAAAATAAATAGAAGTGTTTCTATGAGCTATTTTAATACAAAAGCATGAATTTTTTTCACAATTAATAAAAATAATTATTACCGATTTTGTACCTTTATGAAACTATGAAAAATAAAGGAGTTAAGAAAAAGATAAGGAAATAGAAAACATGCTTTATCATTCTTAGAATGATACGTTGTTTGATAAGCCATTACGCTTCTTTAGGGTTATTGCTTAGGATATCAAAGAAAACCGCATGCCAATTATCCCAACCTTTGAAGTACAAAGCTACAGTTGAAAAAAAAGCATTCTATGATGAGCCATTAAAACAACTGGAGAGAGAAAGTGGAAAAAATATCTTTTTCCACTTTCTTATTTGTTATTGGATTCGACCACTTGCATGAGCAAGCATAGTATAAACTTTTCCGGTATCTGATATCAAGTACTTGCGAACTGAGTTGGAAGAGCCAGAACTGCGCGATATATCACGTAAGAGCTTTTCGAAATCTGTAACATATTGATTCACTGAACGTTTAAACCCAAAATCGCTCATATATTTTTTCTTAATCATTTCAAATATTTTTTGTCCATTTAAGGTATAAAGGCGTTCTGTTACGATGTTTTTTTGTCCACGTTGATAATGATCCCATAGCTCAACAATGGCATTGTGATTAATAGCTTGCACTATACCAGAAGCTAATGAATTAAGAGAGCAGTTTGCAGGAGATGGTTTTGTTTGCACTGATGTTAAAACATCATCACTAGGGGGAGCATCATAAAATGTTTCTTCACGTGAAGCTCTTTCTAAGAGATTTGATACCCATTTATTTGGTCTTTTTTTGCTTTGATCTTGTTGCAAAATAGGCTTAGGTGGCACAATCTTTTTAACAGACTCAGTGGAACTGTCACTTTTTTGATTAAACATTGATGATGTAGGAAATGCTGACATTAGCTGTTTTTGTGCGCTCTTTTGATCATTTTGTATAACACTGACTAAATCTTGTAACGCTGTAATCTGTTCATTCAAAGCTGTGCGAATTGTTTGCGTTGTTTCTTTTGTTTTTTCTGGAAGTTTTTTTACATTTTCATTGATATCATTATTAATCTTTGAAAGCTCTAAACGAACTTCATCAGCGGAGCGACGTATATCTTCTGCTGCTTCTGAAAAACGCGTTGATGCTTCACTAACAAGCTTATTAAGTGATTGTTGGAATGAATTTGTGGAGTTACGCGCATTCTTATCAGAGCGTTCAAGTGCTAAGTTGAAGATTTTTTCATAATGCCCAATCATTTGATTAATTTCATGAGACTTTGAAACAAGAGCATCGCTTAATACAGAAAGCGTATTATGTTTTTCTTCAAGTGTTGCACTAAGTGAATTTTCAGACTGTTCAAGAACATGAATAGTTTGGGAAAGTGTCTTTGCATGTTCACCAAAACTGCTCGTTATATGATTAATTTGTTCAAAGGTACTCTTTGAAAGTCCTTGCAGAATTTCAACATTAGTATTGAGCGCTTGATTTGAAGCTGACAAACGCTCTGCTACTTGGTCCGTGTTGCGGAAAAAATTATTCGTACTCTCATTAAACTGCCCATCAATATTTTGAACAGCCGATAATAAAACATTACTATTTTCCTGAAAATTGTAAATTGATTGATTCAACTGTGTTAAGATGGATGAGACATTATTAACAAGCTCTTCCTTCATAATCGTTATTGTTTGAAGTGTTTCAGAGTTAGCTTTGGTTAAGCTATTCACTAAAGATTCGTTATGTGCATAAATTCTTTGTTCAGCATCTTGTGTGGAAAGAGAGAGTTGTTCACCGATATGCTGTGTTAAAGAATCAATTGATTCTGTCGTATTTTGCGCTGCTTGATTTAAGTGATTTGTAAGCTCTGTTATTTTTCCAACATGTTTTGAAATTTGTGTTGTTGTTTGATTTCCAGCATCTTCCAGACGGCTCGTTACATCAGAGAGTTGATATCCTAAATTATTTTTAAGATTTTGCATAGAGTGATGAAGAACATCACAGCGTTCATTAAGAACTTGTTCTATTGCTGTTGTTGATGTGTGAATAGTTTCATTCAATAATGCTTGTGCATTATGACTGGCTGTTGCGAAAGCTTCGACAGTATGCGCTGTTTGTTCAGACAGAACGGACAGAACTTTTTCACTGGTATCATAAACAGTTTTTTTGACATTTGATACAATGCGATTGCCTGATTCTGAGAGAATATTTTCTGCTTGTGCAGTAACATTTGTAACAGATGAAAGAATTTGTTCACTCGTAGAAGAAAGAATATCAGAAGCTTTTATAATCTTATTATGCAGGTTATCTGTCACTGTATTAACAGAGTCTTCTAAGGTTACACGCATATTGTCAACACTGCTTTCCAGCGCTTGTTGAATTATCTGACTTTGCTCATTATTAATCATGAGAGACGTTTTTAATGTGTCAGAACGTTCCTCAATAACAGATGTTTGCATATCAATGGCTTCACAGATTTGGCTAAATTTTTCAGATAATGTTTCCTCTAGCGTTGTTGTCCGTTCAAAAATTTTGTGTGCACGATCTTCTAGATCTGTATCGAATGATTCCATACGTGTTTCAAGGGTTTCAAAGAAAACACCACTCGATTGAGAGAGCGTATTCTTTAAAATTTCGGCATGGCTTTCAAGGTTTTTGATATGATCTTGAACCGTTTCAGTAATGTTTTTATTATTGGCGACAATTGCACTCTCAACTAAATCTATTTGTTGTTTCAATGCAACATCGACACGTATATCACTTTTTGCAATGAGGTTATGGATTGTTTCCATGCGTTGTTCAAGTGTGCGTGCTTGATCGGCAAGAACTTCATTGAGAGAAAAACTATTAATCGCTAAAGAGTCGCGCAGAGCATCGGCACGGATATCAATATTTCTCGCTTGTGCTTCTAAAGCATCTTGGGTTGTATTACAACTTTGTACAATGACATCTTGTAACTTTTCAGTGCATTGAATGATGTTTGTAATATGATTTTCAGCTTGTTTATCAACGACTTGAACATTGTCAGCCAAAACTTTTTCAATATGAGAAGTATTTTGGGATAAAACATCAATTTGATTTCTTAATGTATCGGCAATTTTATTCTTCTCGTTATCGAGCATGTCTGCCATAAGAGCTCGTTGATCAGAAAGTTGTACTTTAAAATCTTGTGAACGTTCTTGTATGATATCAACAATGGCATTGTCGACATATTGAATTTCTTCTCTCAGACTTTCTTTACTTTTATCAATTGCAGAAAGAATAGCTTCACGTCCATTTGTAAATGCATGGGTAATGTCTGCTGTTTTTTCTTGGAGGTTCTCATTTATTTTCAAGACATGAGCTTCCAAGAAGTTACCAAGTTTTTCAGCATTATCCTCTAAAGCCTGACTGCGTTCTATAAAGGAATCAATGATGGAATCACTATGTTCTTTAAGAGAAAGATCAACCGTTGCTAAACGTTGTTCAAAGGCTCCAATTGCTTGCGAGGTTACGTTATCAAATTTAGAAGAGAGTTTATGTGCTTGGTCGTCGAGCTTTAAGATCTTCTCATCAAAATTCTGTAGAGATTGATTATTACGATCAATAAGAGCTTTATCCAAGGCTTTAAACTTTTCATCGACAGCGTGCAAAGTTTGATCTGTTACTGCTTGTATATGTGTTGCAATTTTAGCAACATGTACTTCTGCTTTTTCAGCTGTTTCATTAAAAGTTTTTTCTATTTGTTTTTCATTATGATCAAATCGTTTTGCAAAGCCATCGAAGTTTTTTCCTAATTCATGAAAAAATTCCGTGTTTTTCTGCTGAATTTGTGTTGTTGTTTTGTTAAATTTTTCAACAAGCTGATTTGTTACGCCATCACCAGCATAGGAAAGTTTTTCAACGAGGTCTTCGCCTTGTTTTTGTAAAGTTTGAGAAAGGGTTTGTGCAAGCTTTTCAACATTGGTTACAATGTTAGAGGTAACCAAACCAAATTCATCACTCAGTTGTTCTTGGGTTCCTTTAATTGTTGATTGTACGCGATCTGCATGATTCAAAATGGCTATGCGTTCATTACTCAATTCTTTGATTAATGTGTGAATGCGTGATTCATTTTCAGCATAGGCTTGTTCTAGATTATGAACTTCACCTTGTATGATTGCTTCAAGTTCAACAGCACGTCCGAGGGTACGTTCAATACCTTCGTTCATTGCTGCTACTTCTTCACGAATGGTTTGCCCTATAGCAATAGCTTGTTTTTCAGATAGATGTTGTGGTTCACTAAGGCGCTGTGCAGCATTGGTCATAAGAAGCGCAATATTATGCAAGTCGTTTGAACGTTTTGTTAATTGAGCAACGCCCCAAGATATAAGGATAGGAATTGCTGTTCCGGCTGCTACAGCAAGTCCTGTTGGGGATGTAACAAAAGTGCTGATATTGGATAAGGAGCTGAGTCCGGTAGGTGCGAGCTTATGCGCAATAAAAGCTCCTCCCGTTGCCCATAAAGCACTAAGCGCTGTTGTATACCAGTAGACTCGAGAGGAAGAACGCTGCTTGAATGGTCCAAAATTTACAGGGGTTGTTATATCATCATTTGCGGGAAGAAGTTTTGTAGGCAATAATGTATTATGAACAGTTCCACCTGAAATATCAGGTGAAGGTTTTGGAGCAAAAAGCTGTTCAACAACGGATTTATCAATAACAGCTTCATCATGAATATTAGAAACAAAAGTTGACGTACCGTTTTCAGCAAAAAATTCTTCTTCTGCCATTGCAATTTTTTGAATCAGATCATCGACATTAACAACATTTTCAGAATTATTGGATGATATTGTTTCAAATCCTGTGTCATCGAAATCAAAGTTCATAGCTTTTGTGAGGGCTTCTTCAACTTCAACTTCAAATGTTTGCAATTTTGTTCTGCGTGCCATACTCGCCTCGTACTCTTACAGCCGGAAAAGGGATACGTCCTCTTCCACATAATTTCTACATACTAGCTGTTAATTATTTAGAAAGGAATATGCTTAGGGAAAAATTTTAAAAACTTATCAAGATAAAGTTAACGCGGTTTCTTATACCCTGTTTAAAAATGTTATAAAATATAGTGAAAACAATTTATTATTTAAATCTAACTAAAACAAAAATACTGTTTACAACTTGTGTTTATAGAAAGCTTTATAAGCCGGCAGTCTTTGAAATAAGGACTTTAATAGCGGTTATATATACAGTAAGGTGCAAATGCCTCTCTTTAATATCGATAATCGTTAATAAATGTTGTTGTCCGCTTACTTTTATTGATTCTAAACGAAGCAGATTCATCATCACATATAGTCTGTAATAGCTTAGGATGTATAAAAGTATGCCTTTGAATTGTAAGCTCATAAAAAAGTAAACGTGGAAAAATTTTTAATTTAATATAGCTTTTCGTAAGTTGTACTTTATTATTGTCTTAAAGAGCCGTTTTTTCTCTAATTTCAGTTGTTTGTTGCTGAATTTTTAAGCTTCTACGTTGACAATTGGATATTTTTCAGTCGATATGCATGCACGAATATTTTATGCAATCTAGATAAAGGTGTAAGAATAATGGCAGAGCGATCACAACACCTGCAAGATGTGTTTTTAAATACGGTGCGTAAGCAAAAAATTTCCCTTACAATTTTTCTTGTCAATGGCGTTAAACTCACGGGTATTGTAACTTCATTTGATAATTTTTGTGTTCTTTTGCGCCGAGATGGACACGCGCAATTAGTTTATAAGCATGCTATTTCTACGATTATGCCTGGACAGCCTGTACAGATGTTTGAGGGTGAAAGTCCTGAGTAAACATATCATTTTAAGATAGACCTCTTATCCCATTTAAAAGTACTTAGATTGCTATGATAAATGAAAATGAGAGATTAGGAGGGGTATTTTCGCAGAATACAGGACAGGTGCGCGCACTTGTTTTGATACCGATTTTTCAAGAAAATAGAAGTGAAAGCTCTTTGAGAGAGTGTTCTATATCTTCTCGTGTTAAAGAATCATTGGGGTTAGCACGTGCTATAAGGTTAGAAGTTGTTAATTATGAAACGATAAATATTGCAACGCCTCGCTCTGCGACTCTCTTTGGAAAAGGTAAAGTAGATGCGTTAACCTGTTATATAGATGAATATTCTATTGAGCTTGTGATTGTAGATCACTTTTTAACGCCAGTACAGCAGCGTAATTTAGAAAAATTGTGGAATTGCAAAGTTATCGATAGAACGGCTTTGATTCTTGAAATTTTTGGGGACCGTGCACGAACAAAAGAAGGAGTTTTGCAAGTAGAGTTAGCGCGTTTGTCCTATCAAAAAGGGAGGCTTGTGCGGAGTTGGACGCACTTGGAAAGGCAACGGGGGGGGCGTGGCTTCCTAGGTGGACCTGGTGAGACGCAAATTGAAGCAGATAGGCGTCTTTTACAAGAAAAAATTATTCGTATTCGCCGCGAATTGCAAACGGTTATTAAAACGCGTGCACTTCATAGAGCAAAAAGGAAAAAAACATCTTATCCTGTTGTGGCACTGGTAGGATATACGAATACAGGAAAGTCAACTCTCTTTAACCGTTTAAGCGGTGCAGATGTTTTAGCAAAGAATATGTTATTTGCAACGCTTGATCCGACTTTGCGCAAAGTTGTTCTTCCCCATGGAAAAACTGTTCTTTTGTCTGATACTGTAGGGTTTATTTCTAACTTGCCAACGAATTTGATTGCAGCTTTTAGAGCAACCCTTGAAGAAGTGGTTGAAGCGGATCTCATTCTTCATGTAAGAGATATGTCAGATCTTGATCATCGAGCACATGCCCAAGATGTTTTAGAAGTGCTTTCAAGTCTTGATATCGATATTGATGATATGGAGCACATCATAGAAGTTTGGAATAAGATTGATATGTTAGATGAGCAAGCATTGAATGTTTTACAAACAAGCGCAAAGACGCGATTAAATCCTGCTCTCATGGTATCAGCACTTAAAGGGGATGGACTCGATCAATTATTAAGAGCCATTGAAAAGCTAATTTTTGGAGAGGTGCAAAGCATTGAATATCTTTTACAACCTCATGAAATGTCGCTTATTGATTGGTTTTATGAAAACTCTGCGGAAATAGTGCAAGAAGGGCATGATGATGGGTCTATTACCATTAGAGCGGTTGTTACTTCTGAAGCAAAAAAACAACTAGAGAGCCTCAAAAAAATATGAATTAAGTTCTTTAAAAATATTTTTGAACATTTGTGCTTAAATTTTATATTTTTATTATCTCAAAATAATATGACAGCAAGTTAAGAGGATAGTTACTACTTTCTCTTAATAAAACAATATGAAGAAGTATTTTGCTGGTTAAAATAAAGATGAGTCTTACATGTAATAAAAGACTATTCGTACGTACCGTATGGCGAAGCATTTTGATTGTTTTGCTATTACAAATTCTATGTGTATCTTTGATTTGGTTGTATTATTTTGTCCAGCCCCGTGGTTACCAAGCAACTTTAACATTTTCATTATCTGATTCTGTAGGAAAGCCATTACCAATTAAAAAGCAAGACAATGTTATCGCTTTTTTGTTTTCACAGCCTATGTTCTTCAATGATTCGAATTTTTCTTTAAGTGCTTCTTATAAGAAAAAAAATCATGAAAATATCCGTTTATCGCGTCATGGTGATTTTATCGATCTTATTTTTGAAGCCGAGACACTTGAAGCAGCTCAACGTGGGTTGGAAACTTGGTTTTCCGCATTTTCACAAGCAATCATAAAACAGAAACAATTCTTGTTAAATGATAAATTAGAAGACAAACAATATGATAATATTGCAATCCTTAATATCGTGCAGGAATTTCGTAAATCTATTGATTCTTTTATTCAGCGTGGTGTAAAACAAACAGAACTTCATAATCTTTCGATGCAATTAACGCAAGCAACTTTAAAGCGTATTCATTTAACAAGTTTGAATTCAACGATTAACATGATGCGTGAAAATGGGCAGTCTTTACTGTCTTTATCGTTTATTGCAGGCAATTCAGCAATTGTTTCTCTGGAATCTAAACGTGATCTCTTGGAAACGCAAAGAGCACATATGGCTGCACAATTAGGGTGGACACATCCTCAAATTAAAGCGATGACTGCAGAATTAGAGACAGTTTCTCATCAATTAAAAAATAAAATTTTACAGATTGTTTATCAAGTTCATTCAGATGAGTTTATTGCAACGGAATTGGAAAAACAGCTTCAAAAAAGGGTGAGTTTTTTTATAAGAGATCAATCCCAATCTTTGAATGAAATATTTAATGAATTTGAAAATAAAATAAAAGCAGCGATCGATGTCCAAAATAAAGCGATGAGCAAGTCTGTTCAACGAAGAGAAAAAGTCATTGGTTCATATTGGGGATTGAGTGATAATCCTCTTCTCTTACAAAATACAAATATCCACGTGGTTATGCCAATAACGTTAGCACCAATTTCTTTTATGGCTCTTTATGGAAAAAATATTCTTGTGAGTGCATTGGCCAGCTTCCTTACTCTTTTGCTAGGAATCTTGTTATTCTATCCGTGCTTTAAAAGGAAAAAAGACCAAATCTCAGAAGAGGATTTGAGATCAAAAGAAAATTCTCTTAAGAAGAATGAGAATATTTTAGTCTCTCAAGAAATGAAAAATTTTGAAGCTTTTATTACGATAGAGGGATTATCTGATGTTTTGAAATGGCGTGCTTCAACCATTATTTCAATCATTGGACCAGAGGCTGCACGGACAGCGGCAAAGCTTTCACTTCATCTCACAAAAGAGAACAAAACAATTTTGTTGGTCGATATTTCTGGTCAACAAATAGAGAAAGTCATTGGTCCACATCGCGGACTGAGTGATATTTTAACGGGCAATGCCAAGTTGCATGATGTTATTTACCGTGATTATGATACGGGGGTTGATATTCTTCCTCAGGGGGTAACAAGTGCCATTTCAGCACAAGATTTTTCAAATGATATTTTTCATATATTACAAGAATTTAAAAAAGAATATGATTTTATCATCCTAGAGATGGCAAGCGAACCAAAATATGGGTTTGAGCAATTTGCAGAGCTAACAGACTATTATATTTGTAATACTGTTCTTAATGAACAAGAATGGATGATGCGGATGGTAGACAGCTTTCCAAAGACTGTTTATCGCGTTGTAGCATCATAAGCTTCGTAAAGTAAAAAAGAAATATGTATCGCATGTTATAGTGGTACGCTTGTTTTTTGCTAAAGTTGTAGTACATACTAAAATAGACAAAGAGTTAATGTTTAAATTTTAAAATGCATTTTAGTTGGAGAGAAGCGTGGGGCAATCAGAGATGGTAGTAAAGAGATTAAACAATAGCATTTTAACGCCTGTGCAAAAGGAAAATAGAAAACATATACAGGTGTGGCTTTACTCTATTTTATTGCTGTGTTTGGCAATTGTCTTAGTGGGTGGCGCTACTCGTTTGACGGGATCAGGATTATCTATAACGGAATGGAAGCCAATACACGGCGTTATTCCACCGATTGGTGTGGATCAATGGCAAGAGGAATTTTTAAAATATCAACAGATAGCACAATATAAGCTGCTTAATCCTGATATGACCTTAAGTGCTTTTAAGGTCATTTTTTGGTGGGAATGGGCGCATCGTGTTCTTGGGCGTCTTGTTGGTCTTGTCGCTTTATTGGGGCTCATTTGGTTTTGGGCGACTAAGCGTGTTGAAAAAAATATCTTACTCCCGCTTATTGTTGTACCTATTCTTATCGCCTTTCAAGGCTTTATTGGTTGGTGGATGGTTGCTTCAGGGATTGGGCAAAGTAGTTTAACAAGTGTGAGCCAATATCGTTTGGCATTTCATCTTATAACGGCATGTTTTGTTATTGTTTTTGTTACTTATTTATCTCGAGGGCTTGCAGAATATTCAGAAAAGCCAGCAAATCAAAAGGTGCAATATTTTGCGGCTTGGCTTGTTATTCTCGTCTTGATAGAGATTTATTGGGGTGCTTTGGTTGCAGGGCTTCATGCAGGAAAAGTCTATAATACATGGCCCCTTATGGATGGTCAGATTATTCCTGATGGATTGTTACAGCATCGTCCTGTTTGGCTCAATTTATTCGAAAATCCCTTAACGGTTCAGTTTATTCATAGATTTTTTGCTTATTTTTTATTGATTGCCTCGGCTATTCATGCTTTCTATGTACAAAAAAATGTTCCCCGTTCAACCCACTCTCGTCGTGCATTTCTTATCTGTGGTATGATTATTATCCAAGCACTTTTAGGTATTTTGACACTGTTACATGAGGTTCCGATAAGTTTGGGGCTCATTCATCAAAGTATGGCATTAGTCGTGTTGTGTTTTGTTGTTGCGCATTGGCGAGCAACAAAAGGGGCTTATCCCGTTGTTGAATAAAAGTTTGTGAGTAGGGAGGTTTAGTTGCCTGAAAGCATTAAATCGAGGTTTTGGATAGCTGCAGCTGATGCGCCTTTTCCTAAATTATCGAATAGGGCGCTGAGATTGAAAATACCTTCACGATCATTTCCAAATACGAACAGTTTCATACCATCTTTATTGGCTAAATACTCTGGATTAAGTCTTTCAAGTGAAACAGTTTCTTCTTGTGATGCGACTAAAATGGTATTTTGTCCTTCGTAATGGTTTGCGAGAATTTCGCGCAAATCAGAACAGTTTGCTGATTTTGTGAATAAATGGCGATGCAGAGGAAGATTCACAATCATTCCTTGGGGAAAACGACTCACACTTGGTATAAAAACTGGGGTTTGATTGATTTGTCCATAGATTTTAATTTCTGGCACATGTTTGTGTTCAAGATTAAGACCATAGATAAAATAATTGTCCTGAATATTTTGTTGAGATTGATTTTCCATTTGTAAAATCAACTGTTTTCCACCACCGGTATAGCCGGAGATTGCATTAATCGAGATGGGATAATCGGCGTCTAGCAGTCCTGCTTCACGGAGTGGGCGAATCAAACTAATGGCACCGGTAGGATAGCATCCGGGATTGGTTATATAATGTGCTGCTTGGATGCGCTTTCTTTGTCCTGCTGTCATTTCAGGAAAACCGTAAACCCAGTCTGGTGCAACACGGTGGGCTGTCGAGCTATCAATAATCCTAATGTTTTTATTTTTTTTAAGCCAATGAACTGTTTCGCGTGCAGTATCATCTGGAAGACACAAAATAGCAATATCGGCTTGATTAAGATAGTCTTGTCGCAGATGAACATTATGGCGATCTTTATGAGCAAGAGAGAGTAGTTTTAAATCTGTACGCCTTTCTAAGCGTTTTTGTATTTGTAGTCCGGTTGTGCCATGTTCACCATCAATAAAAACTTTGGTTAGCATTCTTATTTGCCTTCGTATTAACTTTGCCTATTATATTCAGCTTTTCACATTATAAATTATTTTTAATCATTAAATTATTGAATTTCTTTAGATTATAGATACCTTTTGTAAAAGGTGTAAACAAATAAGAGTGTAAAAAAAGAAATGTAATCTCATTTTTTACCATTCTCGAGAGGGAAGTTTTTCGTTGTTTTTATAACAAAGAACTAAGATAAATATTTACCTCATTATTTTTGAGTGTAAGTAGTTTAAAATGTTTGGTTTGCATGGTTTGCTGTGTTATCGTTCCTTGACTTTATTTTTTTATGTTAGGAATGTGTTTTATGACTCAGCAAGAAAATGACGCACAAAAGCGCTTTTTTAATGATAATTTACAAACTGTTGATGGTGCAATTTTTGACGCAATTAGAGGGGAGTTTGAGCGTCAACAACATGAAATTGAGCTGATTGCTTCAGAGAATATTGTTTCAAGAGCGGTCCTTGAAGCGCAGGGGTCTGTTTTAACCAATAAGTATGCAGAAGGTTATCCAAGAAAGCGCTACTATGGTGGGTGTCAATTTGTTGATGTCGTTGAAGATTTAGCTATTGAAAGGGCAAAACAGCTTTTCGGTGCTGCGTTTGCGAATGTACAGCCTAATTCTGGTAGCCAAATGAATCAAGCTGTCTTTTTAGCTTTACTTCAGCCTGGTGATACATTTATGGGGTTGGATTTAAATGCTGGTGGTCACCTTACGCATGGTTCACCTGTTAATATGTCAGGAAAATGGTTTGATGTTGTTTCCTATGGTGTGCGTCAAGAAGATCAGATTATTGATATGGATGAGGTTGAGCAGCTTGCAAAAGAACGTAAGCCAAAACTTATTATAGCAGGGGGCTCATCTTATCCACGGCTATGGGATTGGGAAAGATTCCGTGAAATTGCAGATGAAATCGGTGCTCATTTACTCGTTGATATGTCTCATATTGCTGGTCTTGTTGCTGGTGGCGTGCATCCTTCACCTGTTCCACATGCGCATATTGTAACAACAACAACACATAAATCGCTTCGAGGTCCACGTGGTGGTTTAATATTGACAAATGATGAGGCTTTATCCAGAAAAATTAATTCTGCAATTTTTCCTGGTCTTCAAGGTGGTCCTTTAATGCATGTGATTGCCGCAAAGGCTGTTGCGTTTGAGGAGGCTTTGCGTCCCTCTTTCAAGAGTTATAGTGCTAATGTTGTCGCTAATGCGAAAACTTTAGCAAAAACATTACAGGGTAATGGTTTTAATATTGTTTCTGGTGGTACAGATAATCATTTGTTGTTGGTTGATTTACGTTCCAAAAATCTAACAGGTAAACGTGCTGAATTGGCTTTGGGACGCGCTCATATTACCTGCAATAAAAATGGCATTCCTTTTGATTCTGAAACGCCATCTATAACATCAGGAATTCGTTTGGGATCACCTGCTGCCACGACGCGTGGTTTTTTAGAAAAAGAGTTTATTCAAGTTGGTCATCTGATTTCAGAAGTTCTTGATGGTCTTCGGAGTGCAAAAAGTGATGAAGATAATCATGTCGTTGAAATGGCTGTTGAGAAAAAGGTAAAAGATATAACGAATCAATTTCCTCTTTACTCTTATCTTACCACTCGTTAAGGATACAAAGGATGCGCTGTCCTTACTGCCAATATGAGGATACACAGGTCAAAGACTCACGTCCAGCAGAAGAGGGGGCAGTGATTCGCCGCCGCCGTGTGTGTTCCGTTTGTGGTGGTCGTTTTACAACTTTTGAACGTGTTCAGTTGCGTGAGCTCTTGGTTGCTAAAAAAAGTGGACGATGTGAACTCTTCGATCGTGATAAGTTAATGCGATCAGTTGATGTGGCTGTACGTAAGCGCAATATTGATCCTGATCATATTGAACGAGCAATTTCTGGCATTGTACGCCAGCTTGAAAGTTTGGGAGAACCAGAGATTGCTTCAGAAAAAATTGGGCATCTTGTGATGGAAGCATTGAAAAGAATTGATGATATTGCTTATATTCGTTTTGCTTCTGTGTATCGAGATTTTCGTAATGCAAGCGATTTTCACGATGTTATAGATGAATTGTCAAAGGGTATCGCGGATACAGAATCTCGTTTTGATGAATAAAAAAGTGCAAGATGAACGGTTTATGGCTGCAGCTATTCGTTTAGCAGAACGTCATGTCGGTCTTACAGGTGAGAATCCTTCCGTTGGTACGTTAATTGTGCGAAACGATAATGGTGCTGTGGGGGCTTTTATTGTTGGCTATGGCGTAACAGCTATTCATGGGAGTCCTCATGCGGAAGTGCAAGCTTTACACATGGCAGGTTCTTTGGCTCAAGGAGCGACTGCTTATGTTACTTTAGAACCTTGTGCGCATTATGGAAAAACTTCGCCGTGTGTGAATGCGCTTATTGATTCAGGTGTTTCTCGAGTTGTTGTTGCGCTGACTGATTGTGACAAGCGTGTTGATGGTCATGGTATTGCTCTTTTACGAGCAGCGGGTATTGAAGTGGTTGAGGGCATTTTAGCTGAAGAGGCTTTTGAATCCTTATGGACGCATTGGTGCATAAGGAAGATACAACGCTGTGCGGTCACTTTTAAAATGGCAATTTCTGCCGATAATGGTGTTGGAAAAAGAGAGAAGGGCAGCGTAAAAATTAGTGGAACACTTTCTCATGCTCATACGCATATTCTACGTGCTCAAAATAATGCTATCCTCGTTGGTATTGGTACTATATTAGCAGATGATCCACAACTCAATTGCCGCTTGCCAGGGATGGAAATGCGCTCACCAATTCGTATTATTTTGGATGCAGATTTATCTATCCCCCTTGATGCAAAAGTTGTCCAAACAGCCATAAAAATTCCTACATGGGTTATTTGTGATGTGGATCTTTCAAAGAAAAGCAAAAAAAATGCATTGGAGCAATATGGTGTGTCTGTTTATTCGGTCGAGATGAACAATGGTTGTGTAGAACCCTTTGCTCTTTTACAGATGCTTTATAAACATGGGATTAATAGTGTTTTATTGGAAGGGGGCGTCAAGACAGGGGAAAAATTTTTGAATGCTGGTTGTGTTGATCATTTGATATGTTTTCATACCCCTATTGTTTTAGGCAAAAATCGTATTGAAGCCCCTCATTTTGGAAATTATCTCTCGCAGTTTCATGAGATTGAGACAAGAATGTTTGGAAATGACCGTTTTTATAAGTGGAGACGTAAGACATTATGTTCACAGGAATTATAACGGATATTGGTTGTGTTGAAGATGTTCAACCTTTAAAGCAGGGGATGCGTTTAAAGATTTCTACCCGCTATGCTATAGAAAGCTTAGCAATTGGCGCGTCAATTGCTTGTTCAGGAATTTGTCTGACAATTGTAGAGCGAGGATTAAAGCAAGAAGATACCAATTGGTTTGTTGTTGAGGCGTGGGAAGAAACATTACGTTTAACGAATCTTGCACAATGGATAAAAGGAACTTTTGTTAATTTGGAACGTTCGCTTCGATTGGGTGATGAAATGGGAGGACATTTAGTTTCTGGTCATATTGATGGTTTGGCTGAAATCATTGATCAAAAAAATGAAGGGGATGCAATTCGTTTTTATTTAAAAGTTTCAAGACAATTTATGCCTTTCATTGTTAATAAGGGATCTATTGCACTTAATGGGACATCTTTGACTGTTAATGGTGTTGAGGATTGTGTTTTTGATGTTCTTATTATTCGCCATACACTTGAAATGACAACGTGGGGACAAGCTAAAATTGGAGATCGGGTCAATTTGGAAATTGATCAACTTGCTCGTTATGCTGCAAAACTTTTTGCTTTAAAAAGAGAAGATGAATAAGCCAACACTCTATTGATCGTTTTCAGAATTTTATGCTTTATAACTTTGATTTTTTTGATTCGTTTTTTGTGGAATTCCATTATGATGAAAGAGATAGGTAAAAAGCCTCACGTATTGATTGTTGAGGCACGTTTTTATGAGGGGATTTCTGATGCACTTTTGAGAGGTGCAGTGAATACTTTGCAAAAAGCTGAAGCAAGTTATGATGTTGTAACGGTTCCTGGAGCATTAGAAATACCAAGTGCAATAGCTTTTGCTGAACAAAACAAGATATCGTATGATGGTTATGTTGCTCTTGGTTGTGTTATTCGAGGTGAAACATATCACTTTGAAATTGTTGCTAATGATTCTTGTCGTGCATTGATGGATTTAACTGTTCATCAGCACTTGGCTATTGGAAATGGTATTTTGACTGTTGAAAACGAAGAACAAGCATGGGTGCGTGCAAAATTAGATGACAAAAATAAAGGTGGTTTTGCGGCTGAAGCTGCTTTATGTATGATCGCTCTAAAAAAGAGATTTGGAGATAATCGTTAAATATGGCTGATATAAAAAGCAGACATTTTCCGCGTTCAGCCAATAAACGTGGAGCAGCAAGACTCGCTGCAGTTCAAGCACTCTATCAAATGGATATCGTGGGTTCGGGGGTGATGGAAACGGCAGCTGAGTATGAGGCTTATCGTTTGGGAAAAGATATTGATGGAGACCAATATCTTGAAGCTGATTTTCAATGGTTTTTGGCTATTATAACGGGTGTTGTAAAAGATCAAAAGCAGCTTGATCCTCTGCTTCATCAACAGCTTTCTGCAGAGTGGTCTCTTTCACGTCTTGATTCTATATTGCGAGCAATTTTACGAGCAGGTTTATGGGAGTTGATCAACCGTAAAGATGTTCCCGTTGCGGTTGTCATGAATGAGTATGTTGACATAGCAAAGGCGTTTTTTGAAGGTGATGAGCCAAAACTTGTTAATGCAGTTCTTGACAGTATGGCAAAAAAAGTTCGCCTCTAAGAGTTACAAATCCCCCTATTATAGATCTGATATTATCAGACCTATAATATTGAAACGGTATGCAGACTATATAATTCAGTTATGGGGTGGCAAATTCGCAGGGCCTTTTATAATTTGAATTAAGAAAGGATGTTCTTTTGTTACAGTTGGCGTTGTTTGTGTAATAAAATCAAACACTTGACCGTCTTGTAATCCGTAATTTGCAACTTTTGCAACCTGATTATTTTTATTGAAGTAAATGGCTAAAACTTTGCGATCAATAATCTTTGTTTTCATAAACTGCATCCCACGATAACGTGTCTGTGAGATGTAATAAAAAACTTCATTATCATATTTTGTTTTTAATGAGGGGGTCCCTAAAGTTAAAAGAACTTGCTCTTGACTTGAGCCAATAGAGATAGAACTTAGAGCATTTTTATCAAGAACATAGCCTTCTCTATAAATTTGGCTCGAACCTGAAGAATCAAGAAGGCTACACCCAGAAAGCATTCCTATGCTTGCTATTGATAGACCAATCAATAATTTACGTTTGATTAAGGCTATTATGTGAGGCATTTGAAACAATAGTATCTCCTTTTTATACTGAGATGTAGGACAAGAAGGCAACCTCAAGTTTTTTCTAATTTTAACTTAATCTACCGTAGCTTACACTGAGTTTCCCTGTTATAAAGCAAATTATGCCATATAGAATTTCTTTAGAAAAGAAAAAAATGCATAAATACTTGAGATAAATAAAAACATAGTGCTTTACGCGTTTTTATGTTTGGGAGTTGTCAATGAATGTTCAAAATGTTCCTCAAATGACATTTGCTTTGGCTTATCCAATATCTGTACGTTCTCTACCTGCTAAAGGTATAAGGGTTCATTTTTGTGCAAACAAAAAAGAATGTACACATTTAGCCCAGAACCATGATTTAATTGAAGTAAAATCTTGTGAGGGAAAATTCCATATTTTCCCGTGGAAAAAACGCGGAGTGCGTATAAAAGGTCTGTTGCAAGCGCGTATACTACAGTTATGTGTTGTTACATTAGAACCATTAGAAAATATCCTTTGTGAAAATATTGAGGTTGTTTTTGTTCCTGAAGATTCAAATTTGATGAAGCCCAAAATATCAGAGGATACAGGGGAATTGTTTTTAGATGTGGAGGGGCTTGATACTCCTGAAGTATTTTATGATGATAAAATTGATATTGGCGCAATCATGGAAGAGTTTTTTGAGTTGTCTATTAATCATTATCCACGTAAAGAAGGGATAAAGATGAATATGGGTGAAAATTTAGAAGAAGCAGAGCGAAAATTCTCTCCATTTTCTGTTTTGAAAAATTGGAAGTGATTGTAAAAACATACAAAAAATATCTATTGTATGCTAAACGGTATTTTCTGCGAAGCGATTTTCGCAAGATGTGCTGTGTGAGTATTCAGGAGCCAAAAATCATAATATGTATTTAAAGATGTAAATGAAAAGATGTGGGATATGCAAGCGTGATTAGAATTTCTGTGGATGTCATGGGCGGTGATTACGGTCCAGAAGCAGCTATTGCAGGAGCAGCAATTGTACAAAAATATTTATCAAATATTTATTTTCTATTTTATGGAGTAGAGGAGGCTGTTCGTCCGGTTTTAAAAAAATATCCCTGTTTGGATTCTGTATCGCGCTTTTGCCCTACAGAAAGTTATACACGCATGGATGAAAAGCCAAGCCAAGCACTTCGTAATGGACGTGGTAAATCATCAATGTGGTACGCCATTGAAGCGGTAAAAAATGGTGAAGCTGATGCTTGCATTTCTGCTGGTAATACGGGTGCACTCATGGCCATGTCTTATTTTTGTTTGAAAATGCTTGCAGAGGCTGAACGTCCTGGTATTGCGGGTATCTGGCCAACACTGCGCAGTGAGAGTATTGTTTTAGATATTGGAGCAACAATTGGTGCCTCTGCTAGTCAGTTGGTTGATTTGGCGGTTATGGGAGCAGGTATGTTTCGCGCTTTATATCACACTGAAAGACCAAGTGTTGGGCTTTTAAATGTGGGGGTGGAAGAGGTTAAAGGACTTTATGAAATAAAAAAAGCAGGAATGATATTGCGTGAAGTGCAATTAGAAGGATTGGAATATAAAGGATTTGTTGAGGGCAATGACATTGGAAAAGGAACAGTCGATGTTGTTGTGACAGAGGGGTTTTCTGGTAATATTGCTTTAAAAACCGCAGAAGGAACCGCGCGACAGATAGGAGAGATTTTAAACTCTGCAATGCGCAGTTCTTTTTTAACATCTCTTGGTTATTTTTTATCACGGGGTGCTTTTCGTATACTGAAACATAAAATGGATCCTGATAGGGTGAATGGAGGAGTGCTTTTAGGTTTGAATGGTGTTGTTATAAAAAGTCATGGCAGTGCTAATGCTAATGGCTTTGCTTCTGCTATCCGCGTTGGTTATAAAATGGTTAATAATGGACTTTTACAAAAAATAACGGCTGATTTACGGCGATTTCATGAAAATAAAGAAACACTTTTTGACCAAGAAGATGAAGCGGTGATGAATGGAGAGTCCTTATGATAAGCTCTTATAATAGAAATGAAAAATTTGAAGAAAAGGTAAGAGCTGAATGATTCGGTCAATTATACGTGGTGTAGGAAGTGCTTTGCCGAAAAGAAGTTTATCAAATGATGAGATTGCAAAGTTTGTTGAAACGTCAGATTCATGGATTGTTCAGCGTACAGGAATACGCCAACGTTATATTGCCAGTGAAAATGAAACAACTGTTTCTTTAGGAGTTGAGGCTGCGCAAGCAGCACTTACAAATGCTGGTTTAACAATAAAAGACATCGATTGTATTATTTTAGCAACGTCTACCCCGAATCGTACTTTTCCTGCTTCTGCTGTTGAAATTCAGCATGCTTTGGGAATGAGCCATGGATTTGCTTTTGATATTCAAGCTGTTTGCTCTGGTTTTATTTTTGCTTTAACAACAGGAGATTCTTATTTACGGTGTGGGGGAGCTAAAAGAATTTTAGTTATTGGATCCGATACATTTTCTCGAATTTTAGATTGGGAAGATCGTACGACATGTGTTTTGTTTGGTGATGGTGCGGGTGCTGTTATTTTGGAAGCACAAGAAACTGAGGGGGATATTGCTTTTGAGCGTGGTATATTGTCTGCGAAATTGCGCTCTAATGGTGCTTATATAGATAAGCTATATGTTGATGGTGGACCTTCAACAACACAAACGACAGGCTATTTGCGTATGGAAGGACGAGAAGTTTTTAAATATGCTGTTGGTATGATAACGGATGTGGTTGATGATTGTTTTGCAGCTGCAGGTATGGATTCTTCACAACTAGATTGGTTTGTACCTCATCAGGCTAATAAGCGCATTATTGAAGCATCTGCTAAAAAGCTAGGAATTTCACTAGATAAAGTTGTGATTACCGTTGATCAACATGGTAATACGTCTGCTGCATCAGTTCCGTTGGCTTTAACAACAGCTGTTTGCGATGGAAAAATAAAAGAAGGAGATCTTATCATGTTAGAAGCCATGGGAGGTGGATTTACATGGGGAGCAATTCTTATTCGTTGGTAAATTATGGCTACTTGACCATATTTCAAGAAAACGTATAAGTCATTTTGTAATTTTTAATATTTTAATAGGTGGTTATAATGACAAGTAAGACAGTAACGCGTGCAGATTTAGCGAGCGTAGTTTGTAAAAGAGTGGGCTTGTCACATACTGAATCAGCAGCTTTAGTCGAATTGGTTTTGGATGAGATTTGCAACTCACTTGTAAGAGGTGAAGCGGTTAAATTATCTTCTTTTGCAACTTTTCAGGTTCGCAGTAAAAATGAACGTGTTGGACGCAATCCAAAAACAGGTGTTGAAGCACCTATTCCGCCGCGACGTGTTGTGACGTTTAAGGCTGCCAATGTTCTTAAACAGAGAATTTTAGATTCGTATCGTGCAAAACAGAAAAAATGATATCTCATAAATAAATGCCATGGTATGTTTGGTATTTGTTAAAGAAATGTATAAAATAAGGGTCTTTGTTTTTTAGAAAAAGACTGGTGAGGAAGGTGTCAATGATGGTCTTATTTTTGACTAATCTTGTTGAGAAATTGAGACAGAATGAGTCATTGTAAAGTAATTTATTTTGTTTTAAATAAGGTGTTACAAAATGGATAAAAGCTCTGATGCTTTTCGCACAATTAGCGAAGTAGCGGAGTTATTGGAGCTTCCGCAGCATGTCTTAAGATTTTGGGAAACACGTTTTAGGCAGATTAAACCAATGAAACGTGGGGGAGGAAGGCGCTATTATCGTCCGGTCGATGTTGATTTGCTCAATGGTATTAAGCAGTTACTATATGATCAAGGTTATACGATAAAAGGTGTGCAACGCCTTTTGAAAGAAAATGGTGTTGCTTTTGTAACTGCATTGGGTAATGGTGATCTTGATGCTATGAATGTGGTCATAGAGAAGAAACATGCAGGACAAACTTCTGAAAATGCTAGCAATAAGCCTAAGAAATCTTCTTTTGGGCTTTTGAGTTTCATGAGGAGTGAAGGAGAAACATCTGTCGGTTCTGTGAATCTTTACAAAGATAAAACTGATAAAGCATTGTTACAAGAAATTCTGTTTGAACTCATTGAATGTAAGCGTGTTCTTGATAGAGCACGATAATAATATTTTTTTGTTTTATATGTGTTTCGTAGATATTTAGATGTTTTATGGATGTGCCCAGAATTTTATACGTTCAACGAGTAGTCATATATCGTATGTGTATATTTAACGAGTTTTTTATAAGAGTTTTTCATTTGGTAAAACATGAAGAAGAGAAAGAATAAACGCTGAGTTTTGCCATTTTTTGATTTGGCTTTATAAAAATTAAGGCAATATCTCATCAGTGTAGATTGCGGGATGTAGAATGCCATTAGCTTACCAATTCATGTGCTTGTTTTAAAGAGATGTTTCTTAAGGCTTCTTAATCTTATTTTACCATAATGCCTCGTGAATGATTAATGGTAAACTCGTTGAGTACCGCTATTTTTATACTTATGAAGGTTCAAGTCGGCATCATCATTATAGTTATAGCCTGTTCTCAATGACTGCAACAATCCTTAGCACTTTAGGCGGCTCATTGTAGGCATTTTAAAAGTCCTTTCTCAATAATTTTTATCCATACACTCATTCCGCTTGTTTCGTGCAAGCAAATGATTTTGATAGATTCAACATAAACATATTAAAAATAAGAGAAGCCTATGATATTCGAAACCTTATTTAATATGAATAACGATATATTATCATTATAAATCAATATCTTGTCCTTTTTTATAAGGGCTTATCTTACGAATAAGAAATATCATTGTTCAGCTAATTTTACATATTTTTTATTAATAAATATAATCTTGTTTTCAGTTTTCTTGCTTGATGTTGCTATAATTATTGTAATGATCTATCCATGATAGTAGCAGAATCTTTTCATTATAAAGGTAAAAGATTAATGTTATTATTAATATTCAATTGTCTATGATTTTTGCATTTAAACAGCTCATAGCTTACATTCAACTTTTTCACCAATCCACCTTGTAGAGAGAGAGCACGTTACTCTTTCTGATGATAGGTCATTGTGCATGAAACAAAAACACACTACAATATCAAATTATTTCATTTTGTACAAAAACTGAAGATTTATAGTAAAAAATTAACGTATTACCATCTTCTGTGATATTATGCATTTATGACACGTTGCAAATCTGGAGGTGTTGCTTCATTTGAGAGTTGTTTAATCACATCTTCTACAGATAAAAGGGTTTGATTTGTACTTCCTAAGCGGCGTATATTTACGCTGTTTGTTTCAGCTTCACGTTTGCCACATACCAAAATTACGGGGACTTTTTGTAAAGAATGTTCTCGTATTTTATAGTTAATTTTTTCATTGCGGAGATCTATTGTTGCGGAAAGCCCAACAGCTTTAAGTTTTGCTGTTATTTTTTGGGCATATTCATTTGCTTCGGATGTAATTGTTACAACAACAATTTGTTCAGGAGCAAGCCAAAGTGGCATATGTCCAGCAAAATTTTCGATTAATATACCAAGAAAACGCTCCATTGATCCCAAAATAGCACGGTGGATCATAACAGGTTGACGTTTTTCTGAATCTTTATCAATATAGAATGCACCAAAACGTTCAGGGAGATTAAAGTCTATTTGTGTTGTTCCACATTGCCATTCACGACCGATAGCATCCTTTAATGTATATTCAAATTTTGGACCATAAAATGCTCCTTCACCTGGAAGGATGCTTGTTTTGATTTGTCCTGCAAATTTTGTTTCAATCGTTTTAAGGACAGATTCCATGATACTTTCTGCATGATCCCATAATGCATCAGATCCAACTCGTTTTTCTGGACGTGTTGAAAGCTTAAGACTAATTTCTTTAAAACCAAAATCAGCATAAGTTGATAAAATAAGATCATTAATACTGAGACATTCATCGGCTAATTGTTCATCAGTACAAAAAATATGCGCATCATCTTGTGTAAAACCACGCACACGCATAAGACCATGTAAAGAGCCTGAAGGCTCATAACGATGAACAAGTCCAAATTCAGCAAGTCTAATAGGCAAATCACGATAAGATTTTAAACCATGTTTAAAAATTTGCACATGACCAGGGCAATTCATTGGTTTAAGGGCATAAACATTCCCATGATCTGAATCTTCTGCTGCTGAAATTACTTTGAACATATTCTCCTTATACCAACCCCAATGGCCAGATATTTCCCAGAGTGACCTATCGAGAACTTGTGGTGCATTAACTTCAGCATATTGATGATCATCAAGGCGTCTACGCATATAGCTGATCAAATTTTGGAACATTTTCCAACCTTTTTTGTGCCAAAAAATCATTCCTGGCCCTTCTTCTTGAAAGTGAAATAAGTCCATTTCACGTCCCAAGCGGCGATGATCACGTTTTTCAGCTTCTTCTAGCATATGGAGGTAGGCTTTTAAGTCATTTTCATTTGCAAATGCTGTTCCATAAATTCTCGTGAGCATTGGATTATTGGCATCGCCACGCCAATAAGCTCCTGCAACTTTCATTAATTTGAAAGCATTCCCAATTTGCCCTGTAGATTGCATGTGCGGTCCGCGACAAAGATCAAACCACTCCCCTTGATAATAAACTTTTAAATCTTGATTTTCAGGAATGCTATCAATAAGTTCAACTTTATAAAATTCTTTTTTCTCAGAAAAAACTTTTCTTGCTTTTTCACGAGACCAAATTTCTTTTCTAAAAGGTTTATTGCGTTGGATAATTTCACGCATTTTCTGTTCAATGACGGTGAGATCATCTAATGTAAAAGGTTGTTGGCGTGCAAAATCATAATAGAATCCATTCTCAATGACAGGACCTATTGTTACTTGCGTTTCAGGAAAGAGCTCTTGCACTGCTTCAGCAAGGACATGGGCGCAATCATGCCTTATGAGCTCAAGAGCGCGTGAATCTTCTCGGGTAATAATCTCTACTTGACCAGATTGTCCCAATGGATCCGATAAGTCTCGCGTGATACCATCAAGACTATAGGCGACTGCTTTTTTTGCAAGTGATTTAGAAATAGATTCTGCTAATTCCAAGCCTGTCATTTCGGCGGGGTAATTACGTTTTGAACCATCGGGAAAAAAAAGAGAAATAGAGCAAGACATAAAAACACCCTTTTAATCCAATTCCGCTAACGATTGCGGATGGTTTCGTGAAAATTGAGTAAAAAGCTTATAGACTAATTTTTTTATCAATACATGTGAAAAAAGAAAAGGATTATTTGTTGTGTTTGTCAGAAATTTTCCAGTAACACCAAGGTTTATAAAAACAGCAAGAATTTCCAAGCGATGGAGGGACTGGATCAAAGCCATCTGTTCCAAAGGGTCCACAACGCATGATACGAAAGAGTCCCATCCATGCACCAGCCCAAAGCCCATGGCGTGCAATCGCTTCATATGTATATTCTGAACAAGTCGGGGCATGGCGGCACTGATTACCTATAAGGCTCGAAAGTGTTATTTGATAGAAACGTATTAAGAAAACACCCAATAATCGTCCGGGCGTTTTTTGCCAAGTGCCTGTGTAATTCCGAGTCAACTTTTTTTGTCTAGATTGTGATTTGAACATTTATTTTTCTTCAATTTTTTGAATGCAGTCTATCGTTGCATCAAAGGGTAGTAGTGTTGCTGCATGGCGCACTTTATAGTCTTTAATGGGCTGTAAGCAAGAAAAATCCTCAAATGGAGCTTGAGGAGAAGGACCATTTTGCGTTAGCATTTGGTAGATAACTTCACGCAATATTTTAAGATCTTGAGTTGTTTGTCCGATGATATGAGATGCTAAAAGTGAAGCTGAAGCTTGCCCTAGCACACATACATGTATTTCGTGAGCAAAATCGGTAATAATACCATTTTCCACTTTTAAATCTACAGTGATTGTCGAACCACAAAGGTGTGCATGTTTTCTTGATGTTGCATCAGGATTATTAAGACGCCCAATTTTGCCTATATGTGCAGCATATTTAAGTATTTTATCATTATAGATATTATCAATCATGCGCTATTGCCTGAAATTTTGAGAGTCGTGATTGTTTAAACTTTTAATTCGCTTATATAGAGATTATACAAAATGAGATAGGTATGGAGCAAATGCTTTGTATAGAGTAAGCTTGGAGTTTTTGAATGCGTAATGTTGTTAAAGAAGACACAAATTTATCTGAAGAAAAGCGTCCGAGTATTGAAGAGGTGGAAGAGGCGATTCGTACATTACTCTTATGGATAGGGGAAAATCCAAATAGAGAAGGGCTTTTAGATACTCCAAAACGTATAGCCAAGGCATATCGCGAGCTTTTTAATGGTTATAGTCAATCGGTTAAAGAAACCTTAGGTACAGTTTTTGAAGAGGTTTCAGGATACAATGAAGCCGTAATCGTAAAGAATATACCTTTTTATTCACACTGTGAGCATCACATGATCCCAATTATTGGGAAAGCACATATAGCATATCTTCCTAATGCAAAAATTGTTGGTCTTTCAAAAATTGTACGTGTTGTAGATATTTTTTCTCGTCGTTTACAAACTCAAGAAGCTATGACAGCGCAAGTGGCTCACGCGTTAAAAACGTATCTGAAGCCTCATGGTGTAGCAGTATTGATTGAGGCTGAGCACATGTGTATGGCTATGAGAGGAATCCAAAAACAGGGCTCTACAACAATTACAAAAAACTTTCATGGTTATTATGAAAAAGATCAAGCGGCACAAGCACATTTTATGATGATGGTTCAAAGGTCATAGTAAAGCCCATATTTCTCGTAATCTTTATTAAGTTATAAAGCATCCGGATAAAATAAATTATGAGAAAAAGAAAATTGGCTTGTACCTTTCTTTATGATTTGTTAAAGGCTAAAAACCGAGATTTTTTCTTTCCACGTGCGGTCGTGGCGGAATTGGTAGACGCGCAGCGTTGAGGTCGCTGTGGGGCAACCCGTGGAAGTTCGAGTCTTCTCGACCGCACCAGTTAGCAGTGAGTCTCTCCATAATGAGATGAAGTTATGTTAGAGAGAGGGGATTTATAGGCATTATAGAAAAATCTTTTTTGTATGTTATTTGTTGGTGTGTTGCCAATAATGTTTCGTTTTTATTACTTTATCTATGCATTTGAAATGTTATATTTTTATAAGGTGGGGTGAAGTTGCAGTGAGAAGTATAATGATTCTGAGATATTTAACACTTCTTATTTGTATTTCTTTATTATCAGCGTGTAGTGATTCACGTGCTGTACTTTGGCATGGGGTGCATGCAACACCTTCTATGACTGCCGTAGAAAGGGAAGTTGAAGGGAAACCAGTTTCTCCAAAAGCCATCGTTCCAGTGTATGTTGCAACGAGTCGTATGATGCAAAATAATTACGCTCAACCTTATGGTGCAGAGCGATCAAATAAAGTTCATTATAATCGTGTTGACGTAGGAATTCCTCAGCAACATGTAAAGGGAGTTGTTGAAATAAATGCCTATAAACCTACGCATGATAAGTATTTTGCAGCAGTAGCATTGCAAAAATACGATAATAAAGAACAGTTTAAACAGCGATTAAATGCTGCTTTAGCAAAAAAGCCAAAAGGAAAAAGAGAAATTTTTCTTTTTATCCATGGGTATAATAATAATTTTGCAGATGGTACATTTCGTACAGCACAGTTTACACACGATTATTCTTTAAATGTTGTCGCTGTGCATTATTCTTGGCCTTCGGCCGGATCAGTTCCTCTTTATATTTATGATCGTGACAGTGCTAATTTTGCCCGTGACGGATTGATAGAGCTTTTAACACTTATTAGTGAAACCAATGCTGATCAAATTTCGGTTATTGCACATTCTATGGGCAATTTTGTTATAATGGAAGCATTTAGAACGTTAGCGTTACAGGGAAAATATAGGCCTATTCGTCGTATTACAAGTTTATTAATGGCTGCACCAGATATTGATGTTGATGTATTTGAGCGCCAACTTAATGATATAAAAAAACTCCCGCAGCCAACCGCTATTTTAGTATCCAGAGCGGATAAAGCTCTTGCGGTTTCAGGACGTCTTACGGGTGGACATCATCGTGTGGGCGATGGCTCAGATATTGAAATGTTGCGTAAAAATGGAATAGCTGTTCTTGATTTCTCTCATGTGGATGGGGGGGCACACAATGTCTTTGCATCTTCGCCAACATTGATGGCTCTTTCTCGAGAAGGTTCTTTGGCTTCCACAATTATGCAAGGTACAGAATTGTCACCTAGTCAAGCCCTTCTTGCTGATGGTAGTAGTGTGTTGGAAAAAACAACACATCTTATCCTTTATACACCTGTACGTTTTCTCTCTCCACGGATTCCACGTTGATCGTGAAAAGAGAGAAGAGGCTCCATCGAATAATGTATTGGAGGTAATATTTTTTAGCACTTTCTTTAGAATGGTCTTGTAAAATGAAAAATAAATGGCGGGATGAATGTAAAAAACAGTCATTAGGTGAGTTTGTGATGATTGCACGGAAACGCTATGTTAATACGCCTACAGTTGTTGATTATTTATCTCATTCCGCAATTAAGTTATTAGACATTCATGCTATGCTTGTGAAGGTGAGAAAAGGTGATATGGGGGAAAAACCAAATTTATTGCGTCAAATTGATTCTACAAAAAAACAGTTAGATGAGATAAGCCATGCTCTTATTTTAGAATATCGTAAACGCCAAGAAAATGAGCGTTTTTTAAAACAAATTCTGCTATCCATTTCCGATCAACTTTTTGCACTTAATAATGGTTTTAAGGAAACAGGACGTCTTTTTTTTCAAGAAGTTAGAATACTTCAGTCTCAGATGCAATGTTTGTATGAGGGAAAGGAGAGGCTGCATTTGTTGAATAGCCAAGAATCTTTTTGTTCTCCATCAAAGATTGATGAAGTCATTAAACAGTTACAAAAAGCACGAGAAAAGCTTATTCTTGAAAGCCCACATCTCTTTGAAAAAAGCACAAAAGCTAAACAATGAAAGTTCTTTAGTTGAGCAGATTGATAATTTGAATTTTACAGCAAAAACGCTGTTAGATAGAAGGCTATAACCTTTTTAAAGAAAAGAATTTGCTTTAATAAATGAAACGCATGTATTTTATAATCTCACTCTTTATTGCATTAAAGCTTTAGAAGACTTTGGTTATATCTTTGCTAAAGTTAAGGCTGATGAATTAGGTGGCTTTATTGAAAATAAATGTTTGTGGAAAGAATTTTACAAAAAACTTTCTGATTCTTTTAATAATAGCCCGCCGGATAATTTTACCAATGTTATGAAGTTGTTAGTGTATTCATTAGGCAAATAAAAAGCAAGTAAAATAAAATATTTATGTCTAATATAAGGGAATAGGTGAATCTTGATTCTATTGAGTTTTTTTGCCTCTATCCCTCATCTTTTTGAAGC